>CAZIES010000017.1:0-9085 GCA_964538295.1 uncultured Arcobacter sp.
CTTGCCCTTGTCAAGGGTTTTTTCTTAGTTTATCCTTAAATTTTGGAATTCTTTTTTTAAAAAGTTTTCCATATATAATGTATATACAAAAGATAAATATTCTAAATATTTTTTCACTTTTTTTAATGATGATACTTTACTGCATAATTTAGTTACTATTTTTAAAGGAATTATTAAGCCTAACATTATAAAATAACATTGCATATAAATTTAAAAAGGACGAAATTATGTATAATAGAGATTATTTATCTCAAAACAATTCACAAGAAAATGCATATAGCCATGACGAATCAAAAGCACATTTGATGAGTTTCTTAAAAGCAACCTATCAATTGTTTGCAGGTTCACTTCTTGCTGCAACTGCAGGAGCTTATATTGGGCTTGATATGGTTTCAACGATTGCTAGTTGGTACTGGGGATTAGTTATCTTAGAATTTATTTTATTGTTTGCACTTTTTGCAGTTAAACATAAACCAGGAATTAACTTAGCAGTATTATTTGGATTTACCTTTATTAGTGGGTTAACAATCACACCACTATTAGCTTCAGTCTTTGCTATGCCAGCAGGTGCTTCAATTGTTGCACAAGCATTTCTAATGACATCAGTTGCCTTTGGTGGAATTTCTATGTTTGCTATGACAACAAAAAGAGATTTTTCAGGTATGGGTAAAATGCTATTTATCGTTTTAATTGTTGTAATTGTTGGCTCAATAGCTAATATATTTATTCAAGCACCATTACTACAATTAGGAATTGCTATGGTAGGAGCAGTATTATTCTCTGCTTTTATTTTGTATGATACGCAACAAATCATCAAAGGGAATTACTCTACTCCTGTTGAAGCAGCTATTGCTTTATACCTAGATTTCTTTAACCTATTTATTATGTTATTACAAATCTTAGGTATTTTTAATAGTGACGACTAAAACTAACTCCTTTGGGAGTTAGTACCTATATAATGGAACAAAGCCAATTACGACTTATTGATGCAAACTTAAATCGCTTACGCGAAGGTATTCGTGTGGTTGAAGATATCTTTAGATATATCTACAATGATAAAACAACTGCTTCAAACCTAAAAGTCCTACGCCATAAGGCACGTATGGCTATATATGAAGAGCTTCTTGATTCAAGGGATATTAAAAATGATGTACTCAAAAAATCAACAGCTTCTGAACAAACACGAGATGATTTATTAAGTATTATGATTGCTAATTTTAAAAGGGCTCAAGAGAGTGCTCGAGTGCTAGAAGAGTTCACAAAACTTCATAATGTGGAAAGCAGTGAGACCTTTAAGTATATTCGTTACGAACTATATGATATTGAAAAAGCTTTAACAAAAATCACTTCAAATTCTAAATAATTTAAATCATACATCTTATAGAGTTTTTTAGCTGTCTTAAAATCCAGTGATTGTCCGCCACTTACCCCAGATTTTTTAATATAATCAAATAAATCTTTTTTATTCTCAAACTCCAAATTGTAATTAAAAACTTCAAATTCACACTCAAAATAGTTTGAAAATGCACTTTTTATACGCTCAACATCTAATATAGGTGAAGGATGTTGTGAAATATCTTGGATTGTTTTAAAAGTATTGGAAGTAAATAAAACCGCATTTACTTCTGGTGTTATTCTTGATAAGGTTTGTGTAATTTTATCTAAATCTTTAGACCATTGTAGTGCTGAAGAAGAAAGTACTAAATCATAATTTTCATTCTTAATTGCTTCTATAAACTCAGGTGTATCAAAATTATAACAACACACTTCAACATTAGATGCTTTGGGGTGTAAATCACACATTGAAGCTGAAAAATCGATCGCCTTATAAAAATCTGGGCTCCAATCAATATACTTAAATATTTGTCCCGAACCACACCCTAATTCTAAAATTCGTTTAGGTTGATTTTGAATATCACGAACGAGAGATTTTGCAACAATTTGTTGAATAATATTATACGAGTTATACTCATTTGCATGTTTTGAAAATTCATTTTGTACCGACATAAATTAGATTTTAACTTTTTCTTAATAAGTTTTAGATAAAATACCTACCATTTTTTTTTAAGGAAACATTCGATGACTTCAACTTTATTAATAGTACAATTTGTAATTGCCGTTATTTTAACTATCACTATTTTACTTCAAAAGAGTTCTAGTATGGGACTTGGAGCTTACAGCGGTAGTAACGAATCACTATTTGGAGCAAAAGGACCAGGAAACTTTTTAACAAAAGCTACCGTTGCTTTAGGACTTGCATTTGTTATTAATACTCTTGCATTAGGATACCTTTACAATCAACAACGACAAGAGAGTGCGGTTGATAGCGTAAAAACTGATGCTTTAATTCCAGCAACACCTGTACAACAAACGACTCCAGCTGCACCTGCTGCTCCAACAGCACCAGCTGTACCTGCTGTACCTGCATCTAAATAATCTATTAAAGGGCAAAAAGTGAGGATTCTCCTTCTTTTAGCTCTTGCATACTATTATGTAAGTGCTAACGCCCATATTTTTGTCTATCACCGATTTGGTGATGATAAACACGCTTCAACAAATACAAGCTTAAAACAACTACGAGAACATTTTGAATACTTTAAAAACAATCACTATCAAGTTGTAAAAATTGAACAGATTATTCAACGTCTTAATGAAAAAAAGAGTATCCCTAATAATTGGGTTGCACTTACTATTGATGACTCTTTTAAAAGTTTTTATAAAAATGGTCTTCCACTTTTTAAAGAGTACAACTACCCCTTCTCCCTTTATGTTTATGTCAAAGCAACACAAGAAGGATATGAAGACTTTATGAGCTGGGAAGAGCTAAAAGAGACAAGTAAATATGGTACGGTAGAGTTACACTCCTATAGCCATAAGCATTTAACACACCTTAATCAAGAAGAGGTTTTTCAAGATACACAAAAAGCTTATGACCTCTTTACTACACATATGGGCTACGAACCTAGCATATACGTCTATCCTTATGGAGAGTACAATAAAAAAGTCAAAGAGACTATTCAAAAATTTAACTTCAAAGCTATTTTGAACCAAAATAATGGTTCAGTAAATCTTCAAAGCGATATTTTTGATATTAACCGTATTGCTCTTGTTGGTGATGTTAATATCAAAGAGAAATTTCGTTACAACACTTTAGATGTACAATGGGAAGAACCTCAAGTTTTTCCAAAAGACAATCTCCTAAAAAGAGTAAAAGCACGGGTAAATCCTAAGATAAAAAAAATAAAACTTTATGTATCAGGGCACGGGTGGAGAGAGATAAATGTTAATAATGGTATAATTGACGCCAAATTAAATTTGGAACTAAAAAACAACCGTACACGGGTTATTATTGGAACCGATTATTATACTATTTCAAATAAGTTAATCATAAAAAACAAATAAGGAGAATATACCATGCTAAATGAAATTTATGCAGAAACAAAAGACCACATGGAAAAGTCAATCGAGGCTTTAAAACGAGATTATAAAACACTACGAACAGGAAAAGTTAGCCCATCTGTTCTTGACGGTGTATCAATTGATTATTATGGTACACAAACACCATTAACTCAAGTTGGTTCAGTTACAGCTATTGATGCAACTACTATTGCAGTAAATCCATGGGAAAAGAACTTATTAGGTGATATTGAAAAAGCTATCCAAGAAGCAAATATTGGAGTAAACCCAAATAATGACGGTGATTTTATTAAACTTTTCTTCCCACCAATGACAGTTGATCAAAGAAAAGAGAGCGCAAAACAAGCAAAGGGAATGACGGACAATGCTAAAGTTGCTATTAGAAATGTAAGAAAACATGCTAATGATCAAGTAAAAACGCTTCATAAAGATAAAGATATTACAGATGATGAAAACAAAAAAGCACAAGATGAGATTCAAAAAATTACTGACTCATATGTAGCAAAAGCAGATGAAACATTAAAAGCTAAAGAAGCTGAAATTTTAAAAGTATAATTGGTATCCCATGAACGTAGAACAAATTTATAAAGATTCATCAGCTCTTTTGGAGGGTCACTTTTTATTAAGTAGTGGAAATCACTCGCAATTTTACCTTCAGTCTGCAAAAGTATTAGAAGAGCCAAAAACAGCTAAGTTATTAGCTGAAGCCTTAGCAAAACAGATCCAAGATTCTGGTATTGAATTTGATGCTGTATGTTCACCAGCTCTTGGTGGACTTATTGCGGGATTTGCTCTTGCAACAGCAGTCGATAAACGATTTATCTTTGCTGAACGCGTTGAAAAACAAATGACAATTCGAAGAGGCTTTGAAGTTAAATCAGGTGAAAAATATATTGTTTGTGAAGATATTATTACTACAGGAGGAAGTGCCCTTGAAGCTGCAGCTCAAATTGAAGCAGCAGGTGGAGAGGTCGTTGCCTACGCAGCATTAGCAAACCGAGGTTTTTGTTCAAGAGTTGGAAGTGATCTTGAAGCAAAAGAGAACTGTAAACTTCCTCTTGATAAACCACTGTTTGCGTTAGATGATTTTACTTTTGAAATGTATTCTCCTGAAGATTGTCCATTATGTAAAGAGGGTAAATCTGAAGCATATAAACCAGGAAGTAGAGGAAACTAAACCTATGGGTCGATGGAGAGATATTAAACAGGGTAAAGAAGCAACTCAAAAAGTTGACTTACCAAAAACTAAAACTACTCCATCCCTTCCTGCATGTGCTCCTTTAGGAGTAAGATTTAGAGCCTTTTTAACAGATACGTTTTTAATCACCACACCTATTTTTTATATTGTTATCTATTTTGTTATGGGAGGAGGAGACTCTTTTTCTCAAAACAGAGTTGAAGGATGGCTTTTAATCTTTGCTCTTCATGCTATTATTATTCTATTTTTTTGGCTTAAAAGTGGTCAAACACCCGGCTTAAAACTTTATGAGCTCAAACTAGTCCATACACAAACCCATGAACCCATCACTATTGCTCAAGCATTAGTACGTTATATCGTCACACTTTTTGCAATCATCTCATTTTTTCTTATGTTTTTACCCTTTTTTAGAGAAGATAAACGTACCTTTCAAGACCTATTTTCAAATAGTTCAATTATCAATATTTAATGCTCTTTTTTAATCTATCTGCTTTTTATTTTTTCTATTTTGCAGCAGTAGGTGTTTATGTTATCTTTTTACCAAAGGTACTTCATGATATTGGATACAGTACCATTGATATTGGAATCATTTTTGCACTTGCACCTCTTATGCGTTTTGCAACACCTTTTTTATTTTTAAAACATATTCAACTAAATCAAATTGTATTTAAATCAGCCCTGTTTATCTCTGTTGGTTGCTCGTTTATGTTCTATTTTACCATTGAAAACTTCTATATGTTTATGATAAATAATGCCATTTTAGGAACAGCACTCTCACTCATCCTACCCTACTTAGAAGTAACGGCAATTAAAAACTTAGGTAAAGAGAAATATGGAAAATCAAGGCTTTATGGCTCCATTGGTTTTATGGCTATCTCCTTAGTTTTAGCTAAGTTCTTAACCCATCCAGAAGTTGCCTTGCACTACTATTTGGTAGTCAATATTTTGACCGTTACATTTGCCTTATTACTGTTACGGCACGATGATGTCAGCCACGATGAAAAAGAGTCCAAAAAACCTTTTTCCTTTTTAGAGTATTGGCCATTTTGGTTAAGCCTATTTTTTATGCAAGTAAGCTTTGGAGGCTTTTATAACTTCTTTACAATTTATGAAACCGAACATGGTATCTCCTTAGAGATGACCTCGTACCTGTGGTCATTTGGTGTTATTTGTGAAATCATTATGCTCTATTTTCAAGCACCACTTTTAAAACGAAACCTTTTAAATGTTATTAAATTTTGTCTGCTAATTACTGTTGTGCGTTGGCTTATGGTTTATGCATTTCCAGATTCACTGACAATTACATTTATCTCCCAAAGCATTCACGCTTTCTCTTTTGGTCTTTATCATAGTGCAGTCATTATCTACTTGTTTAGTCTTTATGAAAATAAAAAGTTAGCACAGCAATTCATGTACGGCGTTGCTTATGGATTAGGGGGATTTTTAGGGGCCCTATTAGCTGGAAAACTTTATGGAGAATACCTTTTTATCTATTCAGCACTTTTTGCTTTTATTGCCTTTATTTCATTACATTTTATCAAAACAAAAAAAACTATTGCGTCATAGATTGTAGTTGATCCTCACGATGTTCAATAACTTCACGTAAATCTTTAATTACTTTACTTTGATCAACAACTCTTAATTGAAGCTCTTTAAGCACTTCTGTTCTCTTTTGTAATTCACCTTTTAACTCTTCAGTTTCTAAAGAGAGTTTATCATTAAGTCCTTTTAACTCAATCGCAATACGTCCCGCTTTTCTTACCTTATCATTAGCAGTCCCAATCAAAGTCTCATTTTTTGTACGTATCCCTTTCATTTCATCTTCATAGGTTTTTAATTGAGAATTTAATTGAGAAGTTTTCTTTCGCTCCTTATGTAAAGCATCTTCTATGAGTTCCACATTTTCATAACCTTTAAGCTTCTGTTCTAACAGTTTAATGTGGTGTGCATCTTCAATTCTTCTTTTTTTATTCTCTTGAATATTTTGTAACACGCGTTTTTTAAACTCTCGTTTTTCCAACTCATCATCAGTGGTTAAAAAACGAATTCCCATATACTCAACAATCGTTTCACCTGTCTCATCGTACAATGGAATAATTGTGGCATTAACATAATAAGCACTTCCATCTTTAGCTCTATTTTTTACTTTACCTTGCCAAGAGTGACCTGCTTGTATCGTCTCCCAAAGTACTTTAAACGCTTCAGAAGGCATATCTGGGTGACGTATTATATTATGAGGTTTTCCTAAAAGTTCTTCTTTTGTATATTGTGCAATATCACAAAAAATTTGATTAACAAAAGTGATATTTCCACTTAAATCCGTTTTAGAGATAATCGCTACTTCATCAATAGCTTTTAGATAACGTTCTAACTCTACTTTTTGTCGTAAAATTGTCTTATTTTGGTATTTAACATAGCATACTTTACAAAGTTTCTCAACTAATACAGTAATATCAATGGGTTTAAGAATATAATCTGTAGCATTAAGTTTAATCGCATGCAATAAATAATCTGTCTCGGAGTAAGCAGTGGTAAAAATAAACGGTAACTCTTCTTCAACTTGACGTACCTCTTCTAAAAATCTAATCCCATCCAAGTTTGGCATATGAATATCACTAATAATCGCATCAAGAGGTCGCCCCTCTGCTTTTAATTTTTGATATAAAGTTAATGCCTCTTGTCCATCTTTTGTAACATAAAGCTCTTTTAAAACTTTTGAAAGGGTTCTTTCTAAAGAACTTCTTACTTCAACATCATCTTCAACATATAGTACAGTTAACTTTTTAAGAAATGCATGATTTAGCATAAATGACACCTCGTGACACAATTATAGCAAAAGAAAATTAAAAAATAATTTTAATATATCTTTAAATTTAGGCTCTCTATAACTTAATAACTTATTTTATATGCATTATAAGCATTTTAATATTTTTCTTCTCTTGTATTTCACCCAAGATTAACCCCTCAATCTCTAAGTTCATAAACTGTGCAATTGATTGAATATTGTGTTTTGCTAATGCTTGTAAAACAACGCCACGATAATGTTTTGCCCAATGAGAGACAACTTTACCATCTTTGATAAACTTCAAGGTAATAACTTGTGCATTTTTAACTTTATAAAACTTTTCATAAAAACCTGCACGCAAATCGATAATCTCTTCACCTAAATACTCATCTAAAGCTGGTGTAAACTTTTCCATATAAAACTTCTCTACACTCACATTTGGCAGTTTTGCCCCTTGTTTATACTTATAATCAGGGATTAAATCATCAGCACGAAGTGGACCAAAAAGGTTAGAAAAAAGAACTACATTATTATCAATATAAGCTTGCTCTTCTTTCTGTAAAGAACTATACTCTATAGCATCAAAAGCAACTCCATTATATCGCTCAATTGCTTTCATTGTAGGCTTATGCACCAATGATTCTTGATACCTTTTAACATCTTCAAGTTTTTTAATTCCAAACCATGCACTTAAATCTTCAAGACTTAAACTTTGAACATAAGCTTCATATTGATTAAAAATAGTTTGACGTTCATTAAAAAGCTCAGGTAAAAAAAAGTTTGATTGACAAAAAGGAGTCAGCGTTCCTCCACTATTTTTTGTTTCTGCTGGTGCTAATAATACTTTCATTTATTCTCTTCTTTTTTAAATAATTCATAAATTTTATCCAAAATAATTCCTTTAAATCGAAATACTAACAACGCAACAATAACAACGGTTAATATCATCCAAATAATTTGTGAATCAAATATCATTAACGTATCAATAATTTCTTGTAAAAATAGTCCCCAAAGACTAATCGCTATAATCGTAGAGATAAACACAATAAATATGACAAGGTAATGTTTTATACCAATTAAAAAACCAATAATTGATCCAACAATGGGTCCTGTCATCCAAAAAGGAATAAAGACAAAAATAAAAAGACCAAATTTACCATACTTATCAAATTTCTCCTGGTGACGCTGTTTTTTTGCCTTAACTTGAGTAAAAAAGTCCTCTAAGACTTTGACTTTAACAATGCCTTTAAAACTAAAGACAAAAAGAGGATAAATGATAGTCACTAATATCATCTCTGCCCATATATTCATGCTAATCACACTAAAATGTGAAAGCTCTGCTGCATACCCAAAGGATAACGCAGGAACTCTTCCTACTAAAACATTTGAGAAGACAATTCCCGTGATTTTATTGGCTAAATTAACGTCAATAATGTAAGTAATAATAATAAAAACCGCAAGTAAAAATATTAAACATAAACCTAATAAAAAGATATTTCCCTCTTCACCCTTGAAGAGTTTTTCTAAAAGCTCTCTCATGAAATAAACTCTCCACTATGATAAAGCCATTGCTTATCCTCTTTTATAAAGTTACTTTTTTCAATAAACGAACTATCATTACCATTTTGCATAAGATTTGCTTTAAACGTAACATAGGCTTGTGTTTGCCCATCAATAAACTCTAA
>CAZIES010000017.1:9185-26347 GCA_964538295.1 uncultured Arcobacter sp.
AAACTCTAATATACTCGCTTTCCATGCTTTTTTATCACTCATAAAATCACTATTTTGAGGGTGGGTTGTTTTAATAATATAGGCATAATCATTCGTTGCAAAGGCACTGTATCGTGATTTCATCAATAGTAATGCAGTAGGTGCTAAAGCACCGTTATGAAAAATTTTACAACATTTTTTATACTTTTTTTGACTCCCACAAGGACAAGGAGCATTAAGACTTATTTTCAAAAAAACCCTTATTTATTCTAAGATTTTTAGATTTTATCATAAACAAGGGTGAAAAAAACTTAGCTAAACATAACTACTGCTCTTTCTTTGAAACTGCTAACTTAATATTCGCAATTAATTTCTTCCCAAATCCTTTAATTACCTTTAGTTCATCAGCTGTTTTAATTGGCGTCTTTTTACGAAACTCAATAATCTGCTCCGCTTTTTTAGCACCAATACCTTTAATCGCCATCAACTCTTTTTTACTGGCTTTATTTAAATCAATAGCACCAAACAGTAAACATACACTGCCTAACAATCCTAATAACAATTTTTTCATTATTTCTCCTTTTAATAATATAAAAAATTATTAAAAGTTTAGCCTAAAATGCCTTATAGTTTTGATAAAGTTTCAAAAAAGTTATAATTTATAAATTTTTTAGTTGTTTTTGTGCTAAACGTCGCACTTCTCGTTTAACATGGGAGAGAACGTAGTTAATATTATCCCCATCATATGAACATAAATGTTTTTCACACCTTTGACATAAAAATTCTGTTTTAAAAAGTAGATGGTCACACTTATAAGATAACTCTTGATTACACGTAGGGCAGTAACACCAAAGGTTTTCCACATGAAAATCACGCCATTCCCAACGCCAAAGTGCCCCTTTAAAAGTATCATGTCGATATTTATGATAAGGTAAGCGCGTAGGTTTAAATGAAATAATAAACTCAATAAGTTTTATCAAACCAATTAAAGATAAAAGTACTGATAAAAGAAGAATCCAACCTTTAGTTTCAAAAGTTTTATGTAAAAAATAGTCCGTCTGCTTTAAGAGTATCGAAAACTTTTCTGGATTAACCACACTTAAAACAAACAGTGCAATCAAAACTGATAAAATAAGATAAACAATAAACTTTACAAACTTTTCTTTGGTCAAAAAATATTCCTTTAATTCAATCAATAAAATGAAAAGCGATTATACAATAAAAGAACTTTCCCAATAACAATTTAGGAAGATTTTTGTACTATATGTAAAAATTTCTCAAAAGCCATTTTAGTAGGAGCCACTTATGCAATTTGAACAGTTTCCCTTAGAATTAGTTTCAAATTTTATATCACTTGTCGTTGTTATCGCCGTTTTTTACCGATTTTACCAATATAAACAAAAACTTGATGTTATTAAAGGATTAGGAGAACTTCACGAGCAAAACAGACTCACATCAGAAGATAAAGAGTTTATCAAAACCAACTTTCAAGAGTACTCCTTTAAATTACAAAAACAAGAGGCACTCATTAAATTTGTTTACCCACTTTTTATTATGATTGCAGCGGGACTCCTTTTAATCTTTAGTTTTTCAGAAGCAATGATTCACCTTAATGTTATTGTTGTTATTTTTATCTACTTACATATTATAAGAATCCATCAAAAAAACTTTGTTTCCTTCTTAAAAGAGTTACAAGAGTGATACACACCTATCGTTCTGTACTAATTGCTGCACTACTTGTTCTCTTTGCATGCTTAGGATTAGGACGATTTGGATTTGGTATGGTACTGCCAAACCTACAAGAGAATTTAGCGATATCAACAACCCAAGCAGGTTTTATTGGTACAGCAAACTTTATAGGGTATTTAATTGGCATTTTTTTTGTAACGGTGGCTTATAAAAATATTCAAACCTATAAACTTATTAGTGGAGCCTTACTGTTACAAGGTCTAAGTATGTTACTCATGATCTTACCTGATAACTATAACCTTACTGCTTTAGCTTATAGTTTTTCAGGTTTTTTTGCTGCCATTGCTAATGTCTCTATTATGATTTATATTGCCCACATAATTCCCCAAAACTTACGAGGAAAGGCCTTAGGTATAATTATTACTGGAAATGGTTTAGCCATTATTTTTTCTGGACTTGTTGTTCCTTTTATAGAGATAAATTATACCCTTAACAGCTGGCGTCTTTCATGGACTGTTTTTGCCTTACTAACCATCGCTATTGCACTTTTTGTTCGTAAAGGGTTATCTCTTCATGATAACAAACATGAAACAACTACTAAAGTAAAAGGGCTTCTAAAAATGCAAAACTTTTGGAAAATAGCCATTCTTTATTTAGTATTTGGAATCACCTATGTTGTTTATGTCACCTTTTTTGTCAAGGCTTCTATTGATAAATACAATCTAAGTATCGAAAGTTCAGGATTTTTCTGGTCTGTCTTAGGACTTATGTCTTTAGTTTCTGGACCACTATTTGGAAACTTAGCTGATAAAATTGGTGCTTATAAAACATTGATTATTATCTATTTTTTACTTACTATCTCCAATATCCTTTTAACTTTGGATATACCAAGCTTTATGCTTTTTCTTTCGGTTTCTCTTTTTGGAATAGCCGCATGGAGTATTCCTTCACTGATTACCTTAGTCACCTCTATTACCTTTGGAAAAGAGAAAACCGCGTATGTCTTTTCTCTTATTACTATCATCTTTGCAATAGGTCAAGCTATTGCTCCAATTGGAGCAGGTTTTATCTTTGATTTAACCCATAACTTTACGATGGTTTTTCTCCTTTGTGCACTTTTAACCATTTTTGGTATGCTTAGTGCTTATATCTTTTCGAAGCAAAAAAACTAACTCTAATCTCGTAGTAATAATTTAAACTCTTTTTGTTAGAATACCTTTCAAAGGTTAACAAATGAAAATAGTATTATCTTTAACACTTCTTTTCTTTACTACACTATTTTCCCTTGAACACTCATACATTCACCCTTTCCAAGATAAAAATCCCATTAAAAACAATGAAATTAAGATAATCTTTACCCCTTCAATTAAGAATGATTTTCTAACCCCTCAACAAAAAGCTTTTATTCAAAATAATCCCGTGATAAAAGTAGGAGGAGAAATGGATTGGCCTCCTTATGATTTTGTAAAAAATGGCAATTATCAGGGGATTGCAAAAGATTACTTGAATTTAATCTCAAAAAAAACTGGACTCATTTTTGATATAAAAACAGGTTTTACCTGGCCAGAGCTACTCAATATGACCAAAAACAAAAAACTTGATATGCTTCCAATAATTACTCAACTAAAAGAACGGGAAGAATATCTTCTATTTACCCAACCTTATATAAAGGTACGTCAATATGCTTTTGTTTTAGAAAGCAACGAAAACATCAACCATATTGAAGATTTAAACGAGAAAACTGTTGCTATTCCAAAAGGTTATGCCTCCATAGCTATTTTAAAAAAGAGTTTTCCAAAAATTAATATTTTGGAAACAAATAATGTTTTAGACTCTATTGATAAACTCATCACCAAAAAAGCTGATGCTATTATTGAAAATAATGCTTTAGTCAGTTTTCTCATCAAAGAAAATAACATTGGCGGTATCAAACCAGTCTTTAATGTCAATCTAATTAGTGATTACCTTAATATGGCAACACGTAAAGATGCTCCTATTCTAAAAGAGATTTTAGAAAAAACCTTAGAGAGCATTACCCACGAAGAAAAAATTAAAATTGCTAATAAATGGATAGCGTTTAATGAAAAAGAGAAATTCATTCAACTCACCCAAAAGGAGAAACAGTTTATTTTAAATCACCCGGTTATTAAAGTGACCAATAACCAAGACTGGGAGCCTTATGACTTCTACCATAATAAACAAGCACAAGGATACTTAGTTGATTACTTAAAGTTGATTGGTACAAAAACAGGTCTACAGTTTAAATTTATCACTAAACCATGGCATGAACTACAAGAGGGATTAAAAGCAAAAACCATTGATATGTCACTTGCCCTTTCAAAAAATAGAGATAGGGAAAAATATCTCCTCTTTACTCCCTCTTATTTTTCTCAAAATCGTTCTATCATTACACAAAGAAATCGTACTGATATAAGAACACTCAACGATTTAAATAAAAAAATTGTTGCACTTGGTAAAGGCTGGGGCTTTACAAAAGCCATTAAAAAACACTATCCAAAAATTATAGTTAAAGAGTATGATTCTTCAGTAAATATGCTAGAAGCTGTAGCTTATGGAGAAGCTGATGCTACTATTGATGATTTTACTATCGCAAACTATTTTATGACTAAACATCGTTTACATAATTTAAAAGTATCCGGAAAAGCTATTATTAAAGGGTATGAAAATGAACTTTTTATGGGTATTAGAAATGATTGGCCTTTACTTTTAACTATAATCAACAAAGCCATGGAAAATATCACCACACAAGAGTTACAGCAACTCAATAAAAAGTGGGACAAGCAACAAACTACCATCAAAACAATTTTAACAAAAAAAGAAGAACTCTATTTAGCCAATAAAATATTCAAACTAACTGCAACCAGCCAATGGGCACCTTTTAGTTTTAAACATGAAGAGACAAATGAGATTCAAGGAATATCCATAGATTTTTGGAAGCTACTTGCAAAAAAAGCAAATATTGCTTATGAATTTAACTTTCAAGATAGCTTTGCTGACGTCCTTGATAGTATAAAAAACAAACAAGCAGATATTATCTTTGCTACAGGGGAGACAAAAGAGAGAAAAAACTATGCAAACTTTACCCAAACCTATCAAAATTTTCCTATTGCCATTGCCACAAATAAAAATCAAAATTTTATTCCTGATATTAATAGCTTAAAAGGTAAAAAAATTGCCGTTGGCAAAAACTATACTGCCCATAAAATATTAGAAAAAAATCATCCTGAACTTACCTTTGTCCTAACAAAAAACACTTCACAGGCACTAGAACTATTAGCTTCTGGCAAAGTTGATGCTGTAATAGATATTGTGCCTACTTTAATTCACTACATTAATAACAAAGGCTATACCAACTTAAAAATCTCTGGACATACAGGCTACACAATGGATATTAAGTTCATGGTTCGTAATGATTATGTTGAACTTATTCCTATTTTAAACAAACTTATTAGCACCATTACCAAAAAGGAGAAACAAGCCATTTATGACAAATGGTTTAGTGTTAAATATGAGCAAGGATTTGATTATACACTGCTGTGGCAAGTTATTTTAGGCTTTACTATTATTGTTGCCTTTATCATCTATAAAAATCGTCAACTTATCACTTATCAACGTATCATACAAGCAAAAAATGAAACCTTAGAGAAACAAAAAAGTGAACTGGAAAACTCCTATGCCCTTATTAACAAAACACAAAAAGAGTTAGAGAATTCACTCCAAAATTTTACAACATTAGTTGATTCAACCCTTGAAGCTATTGTCATTATAGCTGATAATAAAATTCTCTATGTTAATGATGAAGCAGTCAAACTCTTCCAAGAGTCTTCAAAAGAGTACCTTAACAACAAAGATATTTTATCCCTATTTTCTACACACTCACAACAAGAGCTTTTAAAAATTATGGAAACAAACTCCACAGAATCCTACGAGCTTGTCGCACAAAAATCAAATCAAGATAATTTCCCAGTACTCATACAAACCAAAGCTATCAACTTTAAAAATCAGGAAGCGAAGATTATCTCTATTGTCGATTTAACTGATTTAAAGGATAAAGATAAAGTCATACAAGAGCAATCTAAAATGGCAAGTATGGGAGAGATGATAGGTAATATTGCCCATCAATGGCGACAACCTTTATCTATTATTAGCACCTCAGCAAGTGGACTTCATATGTCAAAAGAGTTTAACACCCTTGATGATAAAACTTTTGATGATGCAATCAAAAATATTTTAAATAACACTGTCTTTTTATCACAAACCATTGATGACTTTAAAAACTTTATTCTACAAAATAAAGAACTCGTTCATTTTGACCTTGAACACCTAATCAAAAAAACCTTGGTTCTTATAGAAGCTTCCCTTAAAGGTAATCATATTGAAGTCCTTACTGAAGTTGATAAAGAGGTCTCTTTATTTAATTACGAAAATGAACTTAATCAAGTACTTATTAATATTATCAATAACGCTAAAGATGCCCTCAAAGAGAACAATGCTGATAATGAACGCTACATTTTTATTAAAGCTTACAAAGATAATGAAAATGCCATTATCAAAGTACGTGATAATGGAGCAGGGATTCAAGATGAAATTATTCATCAAATTTTTGAACCTTACTTTACCACTAAACATCAAGCACAAGGAACAGGATTAGGACTTTATATGACCCATAAACTCATAGTAGAGAGTTTAGGAGGAACAATTAGTGCAGAAAATATCTCCTTTATTTTCAAAGATAAAAATTACAAAGGAGCTGAAATCTGTATTACCATTCCTTTATTTAAAAGAAGTCTTAAAACTCAACAAGAAAATATTATCCAATAAGTGTCGCATACCTTTGCCAAGAAGGGTCTGTTACAATTTCAAATTCAACACTATAGTTTGGATTAGATTTTAAATAAGCAATACAATCATGAAGTGTTTTTGTAGCATCGTTACAATAAATATAAAACTGCATTAACCCTTCAAAAATATCTACACCAACCAAACAAGCGCTTCCATCTTTTTCTAAAACAGCTATATGGTTCTCTTCAAAAGAGGTAAAAAAAGCTAAACAAGCTGGGTCTGGAAACATAATATCATCTGCCACATGATATTGATGTTTTACTATTAATAACATACTAAACTTATCTTTACAAACACTTACACCCTCTTTTACCCGCAGCATTTGATTAAGATTATCGGTATGTTTTAACTCCCACTTTTCTTGCATGTTTACTCCTAAACTTTTTGTGTTATTGTACCTCATGGTGCATAAATAATCTATTTTTTTTATCTTTATTTAAATACTTTACTCTACAATTATACCAAGTCATTTAGTAAGGATTCCTATGTTACGCTTTCTTTTACTTCTTAGTCTCTTATCGCATCTTATTTTATTTGCAAATGAGACACAAAGTGCTCAAAAAATTTATCAAAAAAAGTGTGCTATGTGCCATAATATTGAAGCTCCTGAAAGTATTGCTGAAAGTAAAGCCATGGTAGCACCCTATCTTCGTTTAGCACTTCGTAGTGTCTATATTGGTGTTGATGCCATTGAAGACCCAGCAACAAAAACAGAACATAAAAAACTCACCTTAGCCTTTTTGAAAGATTATATCTTTAATCCCCATCAAGATAAAAGTTTTTGTGAAGATATTATCTTTGAAAGATTCCAAACCATGCCTTCACTAAAAGGCTTTATAAGAGAAAAAGAGTTAGATCAAGTCCTTGATTATATCTATGACAACTTTTCACCAACCCATGATGAACTTGAATAGCTTAAAGTCGTCTCTGTTGACGTAGGATATTGTTTCTTAAGGCTTTCATCTTACGTTTTGCCTCCTCTCTTTTATCAACGGTTCTATCAGATTCATCAACAATTTCTATACCTAAAAGTGTCTCAATAGCATCTTCTAACGTAACAACTCCTTCGGTTTGTTCATAATTATCAACCACCACAAAAAGCTGTTCATTACGTGATAAAAATAAATCCAATAACTTTGAAATAGGAATATTTTCATTAACTTTATAAATAGGCTTTATAAGTTGTGTTTTATCCTCAAAACTATTTGAAATATACTCTAAAAGATACTCTTTGGACATCACTAATCCCTCTATATCATCAATATTCTCATTATAAATAGGTATACGTGAATACTCTTTAAAATTTTGTAAATCAATAGGAAGCTCTTTTGTTAAACTTCTTACTAAGGTCTCTTTATCTAAAGCAAACATGACACTTCTTGGAGTGTGAATATCTTTTACCTTTAACTCACTTAAATTCAAAAGATTCTCTATTACATCAGTATCTTTTTCTCTTAGAACGCCACTACTTTCTGCTATATTAGCAACAGCAGCTATCTCTTCTTTGGTGATTTTTTCTTTTTTATCAGGAGAAATAAAACTAGTGATTTTGTTCATTGCTTTAATCAAAGGGAAAGTGATAATAACAAGCACTTTTATCACCCGTGTACTAACTCCACTTAAACTCTTCCAATAGTGTGCCCCCAAGGTCTTAGGAATAATCTCAGAAAAAACTAAAATCAGTATGGTTAAAATAGCAGAAACATAAAACATATACTCTTGCCCAAAAAGTTTAACCGCCTCTGCCCCAACACCTGCAGCACCTAAGGTATGTGCAAAAGTATTAAGAGTTAAAATAGCACCTATAGAGAGATTTATCTCTTTTTTTTGCTGCTGCATTAAATATCCAAGTTTCTCATTTTTCTTTTTTACAATTTCAATATGTGAAGAGGTAATACTCAGCAATACTGCTTCTAAAATAGAACATAAAAAAGAGACACCAACAGCTATAAAAAAATAAAGAGCAATTAACATTATAATCCTTACACTTATTAACTATATTTTTTCTAATTATATCAAATCTAGAACTATAAAGTCATTTATTACTTAAGTATAAGATTGGATATAATACTTTATGAATAAAATTAAACCTATGATTCTTAAAAAAGCTATCCAAGATAAAACCTATATTAACTTTTTCTATGAACAAAAGCAGTTTACAAAGATAGCTCCTCAAGCGTGCTATGAAATGACGCAAACTCTTTATTTACGAACAATTGATTTTCAAGTTTTTGAGGTAGAAAAAATAGAAAAACTGGTAGTTTCAAAGGATACCTTTTAATGAAAGCAATTATTTTTGATTTGGATGGAACACTATTAGATTCACTAAAAGATATCGCCCTGTGTATGAATCAAGTATTAGATGAGTATAATTATCCAACGCACGAAATTTCAGCATATAACTATTTTGTAGGGGATGGGGCACTCATTCTTACACAAAATGCCTTACCTAAACATAGTACACAAAAAGAGATAGATAAAGTACTTGCTCGATTCAAAGAGGTGTATGATTTAGGTATTCATAAACATACCAAACCTTATAGTGGTATCCTTGAACTTTTAGATAAAATCGATTCTACTAATTTAAAAGTGGGTGTTTTATCCAATAAACCTCACAAATTCACTCTAAAATATGTGGAAGAGTTTTTTGGTGGTTTTAATATCACGGAAGTTCATGGACAAAAAGAAGGTGTTGCTAAAAAACCTGATCCAACAGCAGCTCTAACGATTGCACACCGTTTTGAAATTGAACCAAAAGATATTGTTTATGTTGGAGATACTGCTACGGATATTAAAACAGCAAAAAATGCAGGGTTTAAAAGTATTGGCGTACTTTGGGGATTTCGTACCTTAGAGGAGCTTATAGAAAATGGTGCTGACTATATTACAAAAGAGCCCAAAGATATTTGGGACATCATTCAACAACACCAAGATTAACGTTAGAGGCTATACCTCTAACTCAAAAAACTCTTCATTGATTTTTTCATACTCTGCTACTGAGCAAGTTATTTTAAGGGCATTATCATAATCACTAAACTCTTGTATAAAAAGTTTTTTTAAATCACTAACATTCGCCGTTCTAAAAATAAAATATCCTAAAATATTTTTACCTCTTGAACCCGCTTTTTCAATACCAAAACTATCAAACTTCCAATCAACCCCTTTAGAGAAGAAAAAAACCTCTTCTAAACGTCGTTCTAACTCTTGACGAACACTATTATCAAATGCCTTTAAATGCACATAAAATGCCACATTCACATTGTACTGTTCTTGCACTAACTTTAGTTCAAACTCAGTTTGTGCTTCTTGGATAACTTTTTGCATAACTCTATCCTATAAAATTTTTGTATAATTATATTATAGAAGTATAAAGGCAAACTAAAAAAGGAGAATTGATGTCCAATGATTATGTTCCAATTTCATGTGCTTTTTATGATGAGCTAGAAGCTGCAGCAGTCAAAAAGATTTATTCAACAATCCAATATCAAGAAGATAATAAGATTAAAACTATCCAAGGGTATGTTATCGATTTTAAAACATTTACTAAACAAGAGTTTCTTATTTTGGATAATAAAATGCAAATTAGACTGGATAAAATCATCACCTTTAATAACTTATCACCAAAAGATAAAAATTATTGTTAATTTTTTTAAATATTATATCTACAGAATATTCCAGATTTGTATTATAAAAATCCCTAAAATAAGGATATTACAAAGCACACTTATAATTATTATTATAAGAATTAATGATACTATTAAAGTTTATATAAAGTTACTTTTACTATGATTTTCATCTACTTTAACATAAGGGAGAATTATGAAAGTAAAAGCAGTATTAGTCTCTTTACTTGTAATTGCAAGCTCATTAGTCGCAGCTGAGTTTACAACTTACAAAAAACTTGCATCTAGTCTAGTTAAAGAGAATAAAAAAAATGGTAACTTCGCAACTGTTGATGAAGTTAAAAAAGCAATCAAAGCAAAAGATTGGTTAGTTGCTGATGTACGTACAAAAGAAGAATGGGCATCTGCACACATCAAAGGAACGGTAAGAATAGGGAGACAAGCACCAGAAAATGGTCTTGCATTACATGCCTTAGATGATGATGATAAATTTGTTAAACCAAATCTTATTGTTATTTGTAACAGTGCAAAGAGAGCTTCTATTGAAGCTGAAACTTTCCGTAAAATGGGATTTTCAACTGTTAAAGTATTCGATCTTTATTCATGGATCGACAAATGTAACCCCGTGGTTACAAACTACAGTGTAAAAAAGTTTAAATCAGGAACTGGTTTAAAGTTTGGTGCATTTTTCGCAGAACACTGTAAAAAATAAATTCATTGGTATCTCAACGTCCTTGAGATACTCAACCTCCTTCAAAGCAAAATGTGACTTGTGCTTTTATGCACAAGTCATTCCTAACTTATTACTCCACTAGTAAATAATTTAAGCTACATTCCCTTCAGTAGTTTTTGTTTCATAAATATCATCAAACCAAATAACAGTATGACACTTGCACTTAAGAATATGATACCACCAAAACGAACAAGCATGGATTCAATAGCAACAGAATTTACCACTGATAAGCCAATTACGATGCCATATAAAGCAAAAAGTGTTATATAGACCACGTTGATAACTTTTTGTGCACCACTTAATTCTATACGTTTTTTAAAGTGTGTTGTAAGATAAGCAATAACTAAACTCACAATCAAAAATATCACACTAGCTAACATGATGCTATTATCAAGGTATAAGCCATTAACTACGAAATATCCCATAACACCAAGAAATAGTATTAAAGTTAAATAAACACCATTTTTCATGACATATCCTTTCTTTTATAGTATAGTACGTCACGTACTACTTTGTTTTCTTTAATTATACTCCTTTCAAGAATCAATACTAATAATCTATATTATTATGTAAGAGTTTTAAGTTTTCTTTTATTTAATTTTAAATAGTTATAATTATTATATAAGTTATTTGAGGGTAAAAAATGGATTATTCACTTGAAAATACAATTTGGAAAGATGAGTATTGCCTTGGTAATTTAGAGGTTGACAAAGAGCATAAAAAAATCTTCTCCTTAGCACAAAAATCCCTAGAGCTTCAAAATGAAGAGGATGAAGAAGTTAAAAAAAACAATCTCAAAAACATAATCGATGAACTTAGTTTCTATGTAGGTACACACTATTTAATTGAGCAAGAGTTTTTAGAAATCAAACAATATCCTTATATCAAAGAACATATTCAACTTCATAAACAAGCTATCAAAGCACTCAATGAATTTATATCAACCTTAGGTACACTCTCTATTCAAGAGGTTCAAGAAAAATTATGTCAACTTATTGAAGTACATTTTTTAAACCATATACTCAAAGAAGATAGTAAAGTTATTGCTTGGGAAAACTCTTTAGATAGTTACCAAAAAACCTTTGATTGGGAAAAAGAGTTTGAGATAGGTAACAATAACTTTGATAATCGCAATAAAGAGCTCTTTATCTTAGCTCAAGAAGCTTTTCATGATGCGCCTTGTTGTAATAGTAGGGATGAAAAAATTCGAAAAACTGTTAATGCTATTTATGAATACATGAAAACTCATTTTAGAGAAGAAGAAGCGATGATGAAAGAGTGCAACTACCCTCACTTGGCCAAACATCTTTTACGTCACCGCAATATCATTAAACAGATGAACCGTTTAGTCGTACAATTACCCAATTCTGACACGGCATATTTTGAAAAACAGTTAGCCAACTTACTTGAAGCTACCTTTATCTATCATGTTATGGATGAAGATCAAAACTTTAGAAAATGGATAAAAGAGCTACAATGAGTATTGAACAACACTTTTAAAAAAAAGCCATAGCCAATAAGAACTACATCAACTTTACCTATAAAAGCCAAGCATTTAAGCATATAGTCCCACTTAAACTCATCAAAAAAGAGTCAAATTTCTTTTTATTTACCCCTGACAAATCTTTTAACCTAAAAGAGATAAAAAAGCTCACTATCTTAAAAGAAAAGTTCTAAAACTTTTTAGAGACTTTTTTCTTTTTAGCGCTCTTTCAAAAAGTTTTCAAAAAGTCTCTTTCTATTTTGAAGGCGTTTTTTTAATGGCATCTTTGGATTTATTAAAACAGAACATTCCCATTTTTTCATTGGTAAAAGTCATAATACACGTACTTCCAGGATCACTTAACGGAGTAAACTCATAAACACGTACATTATAACCTTCCGTTTCAATATTATATTTCACATCTGGTTCCACATCTTTGTTTCCCCAGCTTTTTAATTGAGACCAACTAATTGCCTGAGCACTAATAACTAAAAAAGTTAGCAGTAGTAAAATCTTTTTCATAATTATCCTTTTTATGCAATTGTATCACAACCCTTTAGATAACCCTATTGCATATCTCGACCTAACATTTCAGAAGCTTCTGAAATAATCAAAAATCCATCTGGGTCATGATTTTTAACCAGTTGTCGTAAATACTGAAGTTTTGTTACTTCAACCACAATCAATATCATTTTTTTATTCTCACCTTCAAACAAGCCATCTCCGTTTAAAATAGTTCCATGAGGACCTAAGTGCTCCCTGATTTTGATTTTAAGAAGTTCAGTTTTATTAGTCACGAGGTAGACAACTTTTTTATTTAAACTTCCTGTTAACATCATATCAATAACTTTTGTTGTAATATAAATACTCACAATACTCCATAATACCTTTGCCGTATCATCAAAAATAAAAAGAGCAGAAAGAATAATCAAACTATCAATAATTAAAATCACTTGTCCCGGTTTTATCTCTGTTTTTGAAGCTACAATACGTGCTACAATGGTTGAACCTCCTGCTGAAGAGTTCCCTTTAATCACAAGTGCTAACCCCACACCAATAAAAATACCACCAAAAATAGCAGCTAATATTGTATCAATTACAAAAGCTTGCAAAGCAATCACATAAGCAAAAAAATCAATGGATAGTGAGATAAGTAAAATAGTGATAACAGTACGTACTGCAAACATTTTTCCTAGGTATTTACCACCAATAATTAACAAAGGAATATTAACTGCCACCATCAAAGTTCCAACAGTATATGAAGTTAAATAGTGAAGCAACATAGAAAGTCCAGCCGTTCCTCCTGTTAAAATACCATTAGGAACAAAAAAACCAACCACACCTAAACCTAAAATCAATGACCCCAGTAACATAAATGCATAATTTTTAAATTCATCTTGAGAAAAGAACGTATTCATAATCATCCTAATAAAAGTTTATGGTCACATGCTAACACACTAAAATGGACTAATTATGAGTTTTTAAAAAGATGAATATTACAATAGTTAGAGAAATACGCTTTAGAACCCTTTATGCGCTAAAAAGCTCTGAATCTTCTCTTTAACACGTTGTACACTGCCTATGTAACTGCCACCATGTCCAGCATAAACATGAGAAAAATCATAATCAAGCAGCTTTTTCAACGATTGCAGTTGTTTATTCCAATCATACCAACAAAAGTTTTCAAACATATACAAGTAATCAGCTTTTGCTTTATAAGCTAAATGGTCTCCCGTAAACAAATACTTATTCTTGTAAAGCAATACGGTGTGTCCTTTGGTATGGCCAGGAACAGGTATGATTGTGACTTCATCATCCAAAATAAACTCTTCTTCACCACGCAAAATTATATCTGCAGTTGTAATCTTTTTATTAAAATCATCTTCATGAAAAATAGTTTGAGATTCAAAATAGTTTTGAAACTTATCATACTCACCAATATCATCTTTGTGCGTCATATAAATATATTTAACCCCACCAAGAGCATCAAGCTTTTTAAGCAGTGGTTTAGTAAAAGAAGGAACATCCACTAAGATATTACCCTGCAGACGTTTTATTAGATAACTATTTGCACCTATTGCTTCACGTGCATTGTATGAACAAAAATAGACATCCTCATTGAGTTTAAGGGGAAGTTTCTTCTTAACAGCGCGAACGTCAGCTTTATTAGCTTGTACTCCAATTGCATTCACAGGACAAGAATACAGTGCAATAGCAGCTTTTTCAAAACCCTCGCAAGTAGGTTGGGCATAAACATACGCTTTACCTTCTTTTAAAACAAAGGTATTATCATCAAAACTTTCACAAGCAACACATCCAATACAGCGGTTATCTACAAAAAAGTTTCCTTCAACATTGTTACTGTTTTTATCACTATACTTTGCCATAGGTTAATTATAGTCTTTTAAAAAAGAAGAAAAATAAAATTTTCAAACTACTTTTTAACTCTGCATAAAAAGTAACTGCTACTAGCTAAGCAGATTTCTCACTATCTATTGCATTTCTACACTCAATGCAATATTTTGCATGGGGTTTTACACGTAATCGTGGCATTCCAATTTCACCATCACACATTTCACAAAAACCAGTATATTCACCTACTTCTATCTTTTTTAAAGCAGTACTAATAAGGTCTAGTTCTCGTAACTGTTGGTTTTTAATATGTATGTCAGTAGTGTAGTCTCTGCTTGCAGATGCAAAATCTGCTTCATCATTTAATTCCATGCTACTTAATGATTCATGGTCATCTGAAATAGTATGAAGTATGTTTTCAATTTTTTCTTTGTTTTCTAAAAGAAGATTTTTTATCTCTTCTACTTGTTTTGTATTTAATTCTCGTGCCATTATATTGCCCTCTTTTCATATACAATAGTTATATCTTAGCACTGATAAACTTACAAAAATTTAAAACCTGCAACTAAGTTGCACTATTAAGTACGTAGATTCTGTTCTTAACTATAGAATAGTGTAAGCATTTATTGTTTATGATGTATAAAACTTAAAACTATGGACAGATTATGACCACAAATGATTTACTACAAACTGCGTTAGATTTAGCAAAACTAGATAAAAAACCCTATGATACTGATGTGATTGTCAAAGGAAATGATATAAAAAGAGTACTCATTGGTATTGATATGGAAACCTCTGAACTACTTCTAGCCAAAGAGTTAGGCTATGACTGTGTTGTCAGTCACCACCCAAAAGCAGATGCTTGTGTGGTTGATTTTGCAAAAGTGATGGAGGTACAAATTGATAGGATGGTAAAAGCAGGCATTCCTATTAATAAAGCACAAAAAATGCTAAAGAAAAAACAAGCAAGTGTAGAGTTAAGTGGTCATGCTTCAAACTATGACCGTGTTAGTTCAGCGGCACGGCTGATGAATATGCCCTATCTAAACATCCATATCCCAGCAGATTTTATTACTGAACGAATCGTACAAAAAAAGCTCGATAAAGCCTTTAGCAAAAAGTCAAAGACAACACTGCAAGATATTCTTGATGAACTCAATGCTTGGAAATATTACAAAAATCAAATTGCAAAACCTGTGATTCGAGTAGGAAGCCCTAGTGATTACGCAGGATGTATTGAAGTACTTATGGCAGGAGGTACAAACGGTGGTGTTGATGTCTATAAATCCTACTTTGAAGCAGGTGTTGGCACTATCATCGCTATGCATGTTCCAGAAGATGTGAAAAAAGCTGTCCAAGAACAAAATATAGGCAATATCATCATCGCACCACACATGCCAAGTGATTCTATTGGATTACTAGAGATTGTAAAAGCTTGGAGAAAACAAGGGGTTGAAGTGCAAACGATGAGTGGAATTGTGGAATGAGTATCGAACTACTCTTCTTGAAAAAAGCTATTGAAGATAAAAACTATGTGAGCTTTTCATATGAGGGAAAAGCTTATAAAAATGCCAAGCCTCTATCAATAAATGATAATGTTTTGAAATGTGATGTTGGGGAGTTTGAGGTTAAGGGGTTGAAAAAGGTTGTGGTTTTAAAGGAGAGGTTTTAATACTATATGCAAAGCTAGAGCTTGGAATCTTTGAAGTGAAAATCTAAAGATTTCCCCTCCACATACTTTTTTGTTTGAAAAAGTATGCAAAACAAACTGCCGATTGATGAAGGCAAAGCTACCCTCACTTATTGATTTTGATTTCTAGCTTGCGGAACTCAAATAAAAACGTGCATTTAGCACCTTTTTCTTTTCAAACAGTCCTCAGCTTTTTCCGAAATAAAAATCAAACACTCGGCTTCATCAAAGGCAGGAACACCACCCATATACTCAATATATTATTTTGGAAAGTGAGTTATTATAAACTGTATCCAAGATGGAGCATTAATAATGCCTCCTACAATAGCACTATCAATATGCTCTTTTAAACTAATATAACCTTTTTCATCTTTCTCTTTTAACTCTAATAATAATGTTTTTGTTTCTTCTTGGTTTTTACTATTAATTGCTTTTGAAAGTTTATTTACCAACTTATCTTTTATTTGTAGTGATTGTAATAGCATTTGGATATTTTCATTATTACTAACTCTTAATGCAGATAATTCTTCACGTAGATACTTTACTTCATCTTTTAGTGATACTAAATTTTCATCATAAGTTTTATCTTGTAAAGCTAAAAGTTTTTTTTGAAATCCAATTTCCATTTCTGCAGATTTTAATTTTGTTTCTAATTCTAAAACTTGAATTGGGTTTGAAGTAAACTCTTGAGGTGTCATTTGATTCGTAATAACCATACCAAATTTATTTAAGTACTCCTCTATCTCTTCT
>CAZIES010000018.1:0-26206 GCA_964538295.1 uncultured Arcobacter sp.
ATTGTTTTTGACATAAAATCAATAATAGAATTACCCTCTTTTAATTTTTTTTCAAAACGTTCAGGAGTGAGCTTACCCTTTTCATTGTAAGCATCAAGGTACATCAAGATTGCACTCAATTGCATTAAAGGTTGTCGCCACTGATGAGCAATATTTCCAATCATTTCTCCTAGCATTGCAAGCTTTGATTGCTGTAAAAGGAGTTGTTCATTTTTTTGTCGATGCTTAATCTCCTCATCAACTGTTTGTTCAAGATTTTTATTTATACGTTTTAATGCCTCTTCGTTTTTATTGATTTTTTTAATTAATAAATTAAAAAAATAGTTCACAATAAAAGCCGCCACAATAAAGAGAATAATTGATGTAATTATAGAACTTCTCACCATAGAGATATAAGCTTTTTTTTCTTTGGTTACATCTAAAAAAAAGATTGCATTTGCGACAAGTTCACCACTAATATTACGAATATCTAAATTCTTTTTAACATAAAACTCATCATTTATCTCAAAAACTGGACCTTTATGACTAGAACACTCTTCAACCATAAATTTAAAAATCTCTGATTCTAAATACTCTTTTAAAAAAATATCGTTTGTTCTATCATTATCTACAATATAAACAATTCCATTACTTTTATCAAAATCTTTTACAGATTGAAGAAAAACTCTAATATCCAAAATATATTCAACATAACTACTCTCTTTTAAGGGAATAAGAATCTTATAAAAAACCTCTTTTTTTGCATTTATAAAACTGTCAAAAACAGACTTATTATTTTTTATCATTTCCGTATAAATTGAAGATTGTGTCAACTCTTTTATCTCTATTGACTTTAAATATCTATTAGCCTTGAGTAGTTTTTGTTTATAATTTTCATCATTGATAAACATGGATTGATATTGATAATATGAGAGTAAATCTTTTTTAAATTTTGCACGATAGTTATCAAAAGATTTTTCATAAGCACGTTCTAATTGTATAAGATAGTTTTTGTTTGATGTTTTATTTTGAAAGTATAAGGTAAGGAGTAAAATTGATATCAAAAGTAACATAAACAAGGTTGCTTTATCTTTTATGCATAGTTTTCTTTTCATTTAAATCTCAAGCTTATATCCCATACCAGATACATTTTTTATAATCTCTTTAGAGGTTTTTTTTCGTAAGTCTTTTATTAATGATTTTAAGGCATCTCTACTTATGCTGTCATCCCAAATGTGATATTCTAACTCGTCATAGCTTAGAACTTTATTCTGGTTTTTTATTAACAAATTTAATAGTTGTCTCTCTTTTTTATTTAAAGCAATTGATTCATCATTTTTCTTTATTATTTGAGATTCGATGATATAAAAAATATTATTTCCTAAATCAATCTCTTGGTTATTTTTCTTACTTATGAGTTCTACACATGAATTTAAAGCATCAACTAAGGCATTTTTATCAAAAGGTTTTACTAAATATTTAGTGATATAAAGTTCAACGGCATTCATAAGATACTCTTTTTCTGTGTGTGCTGTCATAATAATAACTGGCGTTTTAAGGTCGCTCTCTCGAACTATTTTTAAAACTTCTAATCCATCTTTTTTGGGCATGCATATATCAAGAAGTAAAATAGATGGTCTGTACTGTTTATACAACTCTAGTGCTTCTTCTCCATCACTTGCTGTTATTACATTGTTGACATATAGTTCTAATACATCACATACAGTATCTCTAATCCCATGTTCATCTTCTGCATAAAGAACTGTTAAATCATCTAATTTCATAAAACCTCATTTTTTATATAAAAGAGTACAAGTGTACTCTTTTATAAATTAATTTTTGTCGATACTATACTTTCCTGCACCTTGAAAAAATATTGCCATAGCTGCTAAAATATAAAATACTAATAATTCAATTGCCCAAGCACCATGTTTAGTAAGGGCAAAAATATCTCCACTATGAGCCATCACAATTGCAACAACCATTGTACCAGCAATCAAAATAGATGCCACACGTACTTTATACCCAATTATTAGCATTATAGGAGCTACCACTTCACCTAAGTAGACACCATAGGCAAAAAATGCTGGTAATCCCATTGATGAGAACATTCCTTCTAAGAAACCAACACCATGAGTAATTTTTGCTATTCCATGAAAGAGCATTAAAAATCCAACAGCAACTCTTAACACTAATTTTGACGTATCTTCATTTTGAAAAGTTTTACTTAAAACTGCTTCCACTGTTGTTCCTATATTTAGTTAACTTTTTTTGCTTCAATATCAACATTAATTTTTACTTTTTCACCTAAAAGTAAACCACCTGAATCTAATAGTTTATTGGCTTTTAATCCATAATCAACTCTGTTGATTTTAGCTTCTAAAGAGAAGCCTAACTTAGTATTTCCCCATGGATCTTTTACAATACCATTATTTTCATAATCAAACTCAACTTTTTTTGTAATCCCTTTAATCGTAAGATTAGCAACTAAAACATCATCTTTAATCTCAACTAACTCAAAATTCATATTTGGATATTTTTTTACATCAAAATAGTCTGACTCTTTTAAGTGTGCATCTCTTTTCTCATTTTGAGTATTAACAGAGTTTACATCAACTTCACTCTTTAAGACTTTTAGTTGTTTTGTTTTTTCATCGTACTCAATATTTGCATCAAATTTGTCAAACGTACCATAAACATTTGAAATAGATAAGTGTTTGATTTTAAATCCAACCTTTGAGTGACTTGAATCTATCTTGTAAGTTCCTGCAAAAAGCATCGCACCTGAAACTAATAATCCCGCTAAAATCTTTTTCATTTTTATTCCTTTTTATTAATATAAATGAAAGTATAAAAAGAAATCGAGGGAAAAAAGAGGGATATTCTAAAAATATTGTACTAAGAGCATAAAAAAAATAGTTCCACTAAAAATAGAGATTAAATAGTTCTTTAGCCATAGATGTAAAGTGGCTGTAAACAAAATAGCACCTACCTCCTTTAATCCATAAGGAGCAATTGAAAAATCAATATCTTTAATGGAATAAAAAATAAGGATTGTCATAATAACTGCAGGAAAATACTTCTGTACATAGTTAATATACCAGGGTAGTTCATTTTTCCTAAAAAACAAAAATGGTGTAAGCCGTGTTAAAAAATTAACTCCTGCCATTACAGCAATAGCTAAATAGAGTTCTATACTACTCATTTTCAACTCTTCTTTTAAAACTAAACAGTAATACTAAGGCTATAACAATAGCGGTGATTAACATTTTATCACTGGGAACAAAAACTAATGCAAAAACAGATGCAACTGCACCAATAATAAAAGGCATACTATTTTGTAAATTTTTATACTGTTCTATACACAACACTACAAAAAGTGCTGTCAAAGAAAACTCTAAGCCTGCTGTATCAAAAGCGATATTTGACCCCACAATAGCACCTAAGGTTGAGCCAATAAACCAATAACTTTGATTAAAAGCGGTTAAAAAAAAGTAATACCACCTTTTTTTGAGTTGTTCATCATCTTGAATGGTTGTGAGTAGTGCATACGTTTCATCCGTTAAACCAAAAATCAAATAGGGTTTTAACTTACCACTTTTTTTAAAACGTTTAAGTAGAGACAAACCATAAAAAGATTGCCGTAAATTAATAAACCACGTTGCAAGAGCAATATCAACTAAGCCTGCTTTAACATTAAAAAAATTTATGGCAACAAATTGTAAAGCCCCTGCATAAATAAACAGACTCATTAATGGTGCTAAATACCAAGAATACTCAAAAGATACAAGGAGAAGACCAAAGGCAAAACCTAAAACTCCATATCCCATCATCACAGGAATAGAGACTTGAAATGCCTTTTTTATCTCTTTTTTATAAGAATTAATCAAGAAGTTTTTTATTATTTGGATTATTCATAAATGCATTCATTGAACGATTTTCTAAAACCGTATTTTCATTAAATTTTTCTACCGTTGCCACAGGATTTACAAACAAAATAGACTCATCTACAACAATTTGAAAAATAGAGTGTAGTGGAATTGTCACTACTGAACCAAAGTTCTCTGCCCCAAACCCAGCCTCAAAAGAGACAAACTTTTCATCTACTTGTAGTGTTGAATAGGTATAATTTGATAAAACAAATAAAGAGAATTTTGCTAGCTTATCATAAACTGCATCAGGTAAAACTGGTTTAAAATTAGCTGCTTTAACATTAACCGTTATTGCAAACTCCTCGTTTTTATCCAAAAGAAACTGTAAGGTTTGAAAGATTTGAGATGAAACTAGATTCTTATATTTATCATCTTCAATTATATTATTTATCATAGTTTGTCCTAAAGATTATTTTGTTACTATAAAGTATGAAACACTTAGTAGTAGTAATGATTATTTTTTCATTTTCTTTAGCTTATAGCCAAAACACTTATAAGCTAACTCTTTCCAATAAAGAGATAAAAGAGATAAACCAATCTCCAAAAAAGAATTTTATAATAAAAAGATTTAAACTCTATAAACAACTGACTAAAAAAGTTCATAATTACCCAACCTTAAAAAAACTCTCTCACGTCAATGCCTTTTTTAATAAGATTTTACCAGAGCAAGATAGTGCTAAATATGGTATTGATGATTACTGGACAACCCAAAAAGAGTTTTTGATTAAAGGCAAGGGTGATTGTGAAGATTATGTCATTGCTAAATATTTTACCCTCTTAGAATTGGGCATTCCTAAAGAGAAGCTCTTTTTATCTGTAGTAAGGGTAAAGGGAAGAAAAACTGACCATATGGTTCTTCTATATTTTGAAGATAAAAAAGCAATTCCTTTAGTCATGGATAACCTTAGTTTTAAAGTTATTCCCATAACAAAACGAAAAAAACTCATTCAAAAATTTGCTTTTAATGAACTAGGCGCTTATGTTCTTAAAAGAAACCATCTCCAAAATAAAGTACGAATAAATTGGGGTGAAGTTGACAAATGGGATTTAATTCTTAATCGTGTTTATAAACATAAACAATAATCTTCCACAATATCAAAATCAATCATCGCATTTAATAGTGCTATTTTTTTAGCCCCTTGCAACATTTCAACAGTAATATCTTTTTCAAAGATTTCTTTATTTTGTAAAAGTCTAGCACGTGTAGTTCCCTCTAAAAGTGGTTTTTTAGGGGTAATCCAATTACTTCCATCATGTATAGCTAGATTAGCAATAGAAGTATCCGTTACTAAGCCATTTTTGATAATAATAATTTCATCAGCTTCACCTTTTTGTGCAAATAGTTTATCAAGTAATTCTCGATTTAAAGCCTTTTTACTATATTCAATCCTATCATCAACAACAAGTTTAAAACTCTTTATATCTCTTTTTTTATAAGGTGCAAACTGTACATCAATAATCCCTTCTTCATTATAAATAATTTTACATTTTAAAAGTGAAGAAGAAGGGGCATAAAGATAATCAGGCAAATTAAAATTAAACCCAACTGCTTTTGCCATTCGTTTTTGATGGTACTCTAAATGAAAAAATTCATAATCTTCACATCGTATGGTTTCAAAAAAATATTCATTTTGCATTATTACTCCTATGAGGGAATATAAATCTTATCAAGTAGTTCAGCATACTCTATCTTGACATTTGAATCACAAGTAATTCCACCACCACTTTTATAAAAAAGAGACTCCCCTACTTTTTCAATAAAACGAATAAGAACGAAAGATTCTAAAGACTGGCCATCAAAAACTCCTGCAACACCGGTATAGAAACCTCTTTCATACGCTTCAACTTCTTTTAGAATCTCAACAGTTTTCTTTTTTGGTGTTCCTGTAATTGAACCAGCAGGCAAAAGCGAAGCTAATATATTTCCAAGATTTGCTTTCCAATTTTCATCCAAATGTGCTGAAATTTTAGAACTTACTTGCAGTAACTTTTTATCACCTGCATTGATTTTATCAATATAACGAAACTTATCCACTTTGACCTTATGTCCTACGATTCCTAAATCATTCCGTAATAAATCCACCACCATCGTATGTTCTGCCATCTCTTTTGTATCCCCTAATATTTTAGCTTCTGCATTAGGCGTACTTGCATCAATTGTTCCTTTCATAGGATAAGTAAAAATTTTATTCTTTTTTATTTCAATAAACTTCTCAGGGGAAAAACAGACAAAATTATCTTTAAATTTAAGTTTAAAACGAGCATGAGCTTTTTGATAAATTTCATCTAAGGTAAGTTCCGTTTGTATTGGAGTTGAGGCAGTTAAATTCAGTAAATAACTGTTCCCAGATTTAATATGTTCTTGAAGTGTATTAAACTTTATTTTGTAAGATTCAAGATTTAAAGGCATTTTTTTTAGAGTTATCTTTTCATCAATTTTACTCATAGATTTATGGTGGATTTCATACTGAATATCAGAAGGCAACTCTTTTAAAAGCTTAATATAAATCTCTTTTGTATCATAAGATATCGTAAAAAAAAATGGCTCGCCTAGCGAGCCATAGGTATTAAGCTTTGATATATTTTCTTGTGTCAAAAAGTTAATTATTGTCTAAAATAAGTTTCTTTAAAATGGCCATTCTTACAACCACACCATTAGTTACTTGTTCTAAAATTTTATTACGTGGGTCAACTAACATCTCATCAGAAATATCTACATTACGGTTTACTGGACCAGGATGTAATAATAAAATCTCTCTATTACCAAAAGTATCTTTTGTAATACAGTAATCTTTTGCATACTCATGCAGTGATGAAAAATACATCTCATTATGTCTTTCAAGTTGTGTTCGCAAACTCATAACAACATCAACCTCATCAATGACTTCAGAAATATTATCATATTGTTTATAGGTATCTTCATCTGATTTAAAACAATCAGGTGCTACAAATGAAACCTCCATTCCAAATCGTGGAAGTAGTTTTTTATTTGAACCAGCAACTCGTGAAGATTTTACATCACCGACAATGGCAACTTTTTTACCTTCAGTATCACCTTCATAGTGTTCAATAATTGTAAAAAGATCTAACAATGCTTGCGTAGGATGAGCATTTTTTCCTGCACCTGCATTAATAATAGGACAGTCTACATATTCAACCAATGTTTTATGAAAATTACAATCTGAGTGTCGTATAACAATTGCATCGGGCGCCATAGCATTAATATTAGTTACTGTATCAAAGATTGTTTCACCTTTTTTTGTAGAAGAGGTTCCAACATCAAGAGAAATCACCTGTGCACCAAGTCGTTTTGCTGCCATTTCAAAAGCACCTCGTGTTCGTGTTGAATTCTCAAAAAACAGATTAACAATAATTTTACCATCTAAGAGTTTATTCGACGTCATATCCTTAAAAATACGTGCATCCTCATAAAGTTTAAGTATCTCATCTTTTGTAAAATCTGCTGTTGTAATCAAATGCTGCATAGTTATTTCCACCCCTAATTTTAGTTTTTATTTTAGCTAAAATGAGTTTAAAAATGAAGAGATTTTCTAAAATTTTGTGACATTTTTTTTAATCTGTTTCAAAAGGATTGTTAACATACTGTTTAGTATTTTTAGCTATAATCATTCTTTATAATACAACTTTCCTAAAAGTTAAAACTGGAGTAAAAATGAATTTAGAAACAATGGATAAGTCATTTGTTTTACAAACATATGCACGAAATTATGTTAATTTTAAAAAAGGTGTCAATGGAACACTTTTTGATGAAAATGAAAAAGATTACATCGACTTTACCTCAGGTATTGGTGTCGTTGCAGTTGGACATGGAAACAAACAAGTTGCCAATGCAATTTGTGAACAAGTTAATAATATTACTCATATTTCAAACCTCTATGCTATTGAGCCACAAGCACTTTTAGGAAAAAGGCTCAATGAATTAAGCGGTATGGATGTAGCAACATTTTTTGCAAACTCTGGAGCTGAAGCCAATGAAGGTGCTATTAAAATTGCTCGAAAATATGGTGAAACGAAATTTGATAATAAACGTTATAAAGTAATTACCTTAGCGCACTCTTTTCACGGAAGAACCATTACAACTGTTAAAGCAACAGGGCAAAAAAAGATGCATAGTCCCAACTTTTCACCCTACCCTGATGGTTTTTCATACGATCACTATTTAAAAGATATTTATACTTCAATTGATGATGAAACCGTTGCAGTCATGATTGAACTTGTGCAAGGAGAAGGTGGTGTTCAACCATTAGATAAAGAAGAGGTGCAAGCCTTAGCTAAATTTTTAAAAGAGAAAGATATTTTACTAATTATAGATGAAGTACAAACGGGCATTTATCGTACTGGTGAGTTTTTAGCAACAAATCTTTATGAAATTGAACCTGATATTATAACTTTAGCCAAAGGTTTAGGAGGAGGTGTTCCAATTGGAGCAGTGATGACTAAACATAAAGATATTTTAACCGTGGGTGATCATGGTTCTACCTTTGGTGGAAACTACTTAAGTTGTGCTGCGGCAAACGAAGTAATTAATATCTTAGAAGATTATAAACAAAGTGGTGCTTTAGATGAAGCTATTATCTACTTTGAAAGTAAACTCAAAGCCCTTTATGAAAAATACCCTCAACACTTTTTTAGAGAAGTGGGACTAGGACTCATGCGAGGACTTCGAGTAACGGATGAAGCAACCTTAAGTGCTATTATTAACAATGCTTTCCAAGAGGGTGTTCTTGCACTTAAAGCGGGTAAAAACACCTTACGACTTCTGCCTCCTTTAACCATAACAAAAGATGAAATCGATGAAGGATTCAAAAGGTTAGATAATGCCATTTCAAAAATTTAAAACAATTTTATTAGCAAGTTTTATACTTGCTAATAGTAGTTTTGCAACAGAGACTCAACCACTCAATGACGATTCTATTCTCTCACCAGATCGTCTTAGAATTTTTAAGCTAAATAAAGAACAAAATGAAGAAAATAGTAGTAAACTTAAAAAAGATTGGATTAATGCTATTACCTATAAATATATCCATAGCTATGGAGAAAATAATGTCGATGCAAAAAAATCCACTATCTCCATCAATCAACCTATTTTTAAAAGTGGAGGAATTTACTCTGCTATAAAATATGCTGCAAGCTTACGAAAATATAATCATTTGGATATTGATATACAAAAAAAAGCGATGATTAAAGATGCAACATCCCTTCTTTTTAATATCCATAAAGCAAACTTCAATATCAAAAAACAGGTACTTCAACTTAAAAATGCACAAATAGATATTGTACGAAAAAAAGAGCAAGTCATGAATGGCTTTTTAGATACCTCTTTTTTAGATAATGCCATTTTAACTGCCAACAGTGCCAAAAATAGTTTAGCAGAACTAAAGTTTGTAAAAGAAGAGCTCATTAATAACTTCAATAACCTCTCCAATAAAGAGTATACGTCATTAAATCTACCAGAATTAACCCTAGTAGATAAAGAGGATTTTTTAAACAACAACCTAGAGATAAAAAGAAGTGAACAAGATATAAAAACCCAAGATCGTTTTCATGATATGACCATTGCAAAATACCTTCCAACGCTTAATTTTACCTATGACTATACAAAATATCATGAGATAAAAAACTCACAAAGCTATGATGATGGTGATGGTGTTGGAAACCTTGGTTTTAATATCACTATTCCATTAGATGTACGAACATTTAATGATATACAAAGTCAAAAGATTAATTATCTTAAAGCACAAACGTTAAAAAACAGTATTATCTTAGAACAACGTAATCTTTTTAAAACAAAACTGGGTAAAATTAAAATGCTTAATGAAAAAATAAAAATTGCCCAAGAGGATTATACGCTATATGATTCACTTTTAAACATTATCAACCAAGAAAAAGAGGCTGAAATAAAAACACAAAGTGATGTGGATACCTTACGAAATTCACAAAAAATCAAAGCCCTTGATATCAAGATTCATAAACTTGAACAACAAATTGAATTACTTGAACTCTATTCAAAGGTAAACTAATACGAGGATAACAAAGTGAAACACTTTTTTACTGAAACAAATATTTTAAGACTAATCGTTTTACTACCGATTATTTTTATTATACTTGCTTCAGTTATTCTTACAAATATCTTTGTATCTAATAAAGAAAACAACTACAAAAAAGAGATAGAAGCACTAAAAGAAGAGCACACTTTCAATATAAAAAATATTATTAAAGACCGAATTGAACGAACAATTCATATTATAGAGACAAAAAATAGATTTAATGAAATTAATAACAAAGAGGAGATGAGAAACATTGTTTTAATGGGTCATAATCTCATTGAAAGTACCCATGAAGAGTATAATCATCTAGGAAAGTCTCATGTTATAAAAGAGATTAAACAAAATCTTCGTAACATTCGATTTTATAACAATAAAAGTGGGTACTTTTTTGTTTATGATTTAAAAGGAAACAATATTCTTCTTCCTCCTAAACCCAACCTTGAAGGTAAAAATTTACTTCATCTAAAAGACCCAAAAGGTAAACCTATTGTGGGTAATGCACTAAAACTTTTAACACTAAATGAAGAGAGCTTTGATACGTGGTATTGGTGGAAAAAAGATGGTCAAAAACTTATCAAAAAACTTGGTTTTTATAAACGTTATGAACCTTTAAATATCTTTATTGGTACAGGAAAATACTTTGATGATATCCAAACACAAAATCGAAAAAGTACCTATGAGCTTTTAAATTCCATAACCTACAAAGACAACAGTTATATTTTTGCTTTAAATGATGAAGGAAAAACTGTTGTTCATAAAAATAAAGAGATTTTAAATACCCCTTTTTCTTCCCTTCCAGATGTTGAAAAAAAGATTGTAACCAATATTTTACAAAAAGCAAAACAAGAGGGAGGTTCTTTTATTGAATACCTACCAACTACACAGAAAAATGAAGCATTTCCTTCTAAAAAAATCTCCTTTGTTAAGTATATACCTGAACTCAAGCTGACCATTGGTACAGGTCTATATACCAATGACTTACAACAAAAACTTCAAAATAAAAGAACACTTTTAAGAAATAACCTTAATGTTACAATCAATCAAATTATTGTCAGTTCAATCATTGTAACAATTATTTTAATTATTCTCATGCTTTTTTTCGCAACATCCCTTAAGAAAATTCTTAATAATTACGCTTTTACTCTTAAAGAAAAAAATAGAGTTTTAGAAGAACTTAATAGTAATCTTGAAGAGAAAGTAACCATAGCAGTCAATAAAAACCGAGAACAAGATGAACTCCTGTATCAACAATCTAAAATGGCAGCAATGGGAGAGATGTTAGGTAATATCGCCCACCAATGGAGACAACCACTATCAGCTATTAGTACTTCAGCAAGTGGGCTTAAACTGCAAGATAGTGTAGGAAAACTTGATAACCAAATACTAAGAGATGGATTAGATGCCATTGTACGAAACACACAAACTCTTTCTGAAACCATTGATGATTTTAGAAACTTCTTTAAAACAGATAAACACATACAAAGTTTTCAAATTAAAACCTGTTATTTAAAAGTACTCACCCTTATTAGTGCTAATTTAAAAAATAAGAATATTCAAATGATCGAAGATATTCATGATGCAACCCTCACTAGTTATGAAAATGAGCTTGTACAAGCACTTTTAAATCTTTTAAATAATGCCAAAGATGCCCTCGTTGAGACAAAGAAGAGTGAAAAGTATATCTTTGTTTCTATTTATGAACACAACAGTGAAGTTATCATTCAAATCAAAGATAATGCAGGTGGTATCAACGAAGCTATTTTTGATAAAATCTTTGAGCCTTACTTTACAACCAAACACCAAAGTCAAGGAACAGGTATTGGTCTTTATATGACACAAAAAATTATTCAATCAAGCCTAAAAGGAAATATTACAATTTCAAATACCACATTTACTTATAATCAAAAGCATTTTACAGGAGCCTTATGTGAAATAAGACTTCCTAAATCACTCTAGTCTAACTTCTTTTTTTGAGGCAAATTTAAATAGTACTCAATTTCACCTTCTGTTAAAATCTTAATAGTATTAGTTGAGCCAGGCATTCCAACAGGATAGCCCACTGTTGCAATATATGGACCTGTTTTATCTAACTTACCAGATTTTTCTAAACTTCTAAGAATTTTTTGAAACATCTTTGAGGCTAATGACTCTTTAATCACCTCAATTGGTTGTACACCCCAAACAGCCGTTAGAGAATTTAAAACTTTTCGTTTATGTGTAAAGGCATAAATTGGTGTTCGTGGTCGATAACGGGACATTTTAATAGCACTTTGTCCCGAACTCGTTAACGCTAAAATTCCTTTTGCTTCAATATCATCCGCTAATCTTGTTGCACTTGCTTGTATTACATCAAACTCATCTACATAGTCCATATCATACTGTTTGATATAATCATACATCTCTTCTGTTTTTGTAATAATATTACTCATGGTATGTACAACATTCATAGGGTCTTCTCCTACAGCGCTTTCTTCACTTAACATCACAACATCTGTACCATCAAGTACAGCATTAGCAACATCAGAAATTTCAGCTCGTGTTGCCCTTTCATTATGGGTCATGGATAAAAGCATTTGTGTTGCAGTAATCACAGGGATTGCATTTTCATTCGCTTTTTTAATTAACATTTTTTGTATGGTAGGGACATCATAATAAGGCACTTCAATACCTAAATCACCACGAGCCACCATTAATCCATCACTAACTTCAATAATTTCATCAATATTTTCAACCGCATCAAACTTCTCTATTTTGGCAATGAGTTTACCTTTATAGCCATCAAGAAGTCGTCGTGCATGGGTCATATCTGAGGCATTTTGCACAAAAGAGATAGCAAAATAATCTACTTTGTTTTTAATTCCCCACGCAATATCTTTTTCATCCTTTTGCGTAATTACATTAATATCAATCACTGTATTTGGAAAATTTACCCCTTTTCGTGAATTTAAAACTCCATGGTTTTTCACTAAAGCAACTATTTTTTCTCCCGTTTCAATCACCTTTGCACGAATAGTTCCGTCATATAAATAGATATATTCATCAACTTTTACCTTATCTAAAAGTTCCGGATAATTAAGTGTAACCACATAGTTTTTATCACCTACTTTTTCACCAACGATATCCTCTTTAACAAAAGTGATTTTGTCACCACGGTGTAACTCAAAAGGAGTTTTTAAATCACCAATTCGCACCTTTGGTCCTGAAATATCTTGTAAAACTCCCACCGTAGTATTAAGATTTTTCATAGCACGTCGAATATTACTTAACGTTTGAAGATGGTACTCATGGCTACCATGGGAAAAATTCAACCTAAACATATTAGCACCAGCTTTGATTAGCCCTTCAATTGTTTCAACACTATCACTAGCTGGTCCTAAAGTTGCTAATATTTTTGTTCTTTTATTCATTTAGGCTCTCCTTTTTTTATTATACTTTATTCGTATTATAGCCAAAAAGCCGTTACAGTGTAGTTACAAGGATATAATATATTTTTAGATAAGATTGCAACATGAATTTAGAAAAACAAAAATTTAGCACCTATTTTAATGAATGGTTATATGGCACAAACGGTTACTATGCTAACTATAAAACAATTGGAAAAGAGGGAGACTTTTATACCGCCGTTTCCACAAGTAGTTTTTTTGGTGGGAGTATTGGCAAAAAAATCGTTGATACAATTAATCAAGGCTTCTTAAAAAAAGATACCACTATTGTTGAAGTAGGCTCTCACCACGGCTATTTATTAGCCGATATTATTCAATTTATTTACACCCTTAAACCAGAGCTTTTAAACACGCTAACCTTTGCAATTGTAGAGCGATTTGAACAACTACAAGAACAACAAAAAAAGTACCTTGAAGACTCGTTTGGCGATGCTATTAACCTTAAATTCTATGATGATATTAGTAAAGTTAAACTTCCAAGTGCTTTTATCATTGCTAATGAAATCTTTGATGCTTTCTCTTGTGAATTAGTCTATACAACAAAAGAAGGGGAACTTCAACAAGGATTTGTGCAAGACCATATCATTAGTTTTGAAACCTGTAAAGATGAAAAGCTAAAAAGCTTAGCCAATAAATACAAAGTCACCAAAGGAGAAATTGGCGTAGGCTATGAAACCTTTGCTAAACACATCTGTAACAATATTAAAAAATTTGAATTCATCACCTTTGATTATGGAGAAAAATACCCAAGAAATGATTTTTCAAGCCGTATTTATGAAAACCATAAAGTCTTTCCTCTCTTTGAAGAGAACTTAGAGCTTGAAAAACTCTTTGCAAAAAGTGATATTACCTATGATGTCAACTTTACACATATTATTGATAGTTTTAAAGAGGCTGGTGCCAATGAATTTACCTATAAAACTCAACTTCAAGCCTTAGTTGATTTTGGAATCATTGATTTATTAGAAATGCTAAAAGATAATGCAGGAGAAACCATCTACTTAAGAGAGACACAAAAAGTTAAAACCCTACTGGAACCAACAGGTATGGGTGATCGTTTTAAAATGCTTAATATAAAAAGAGTATAAAAACTAACGTATCTCTTCTAAGTCTTTATACTCTTCATCACTAAATATTCGTGATTTTGTTAAAAACTGATACCCTAAATCAATCTCCAAAGAAAAAGAGTTTCCAAAGGCACTCTCTTTTTTCACATCTATTGTTATATGTGAGTGTTTAAAATACTCAAATTGATCTTTGTCCATAAAAAACTCACACCCACAAATTTCACCAAGTTTAACATTACGACTCGGAACATAAAAATCACTTTTTTCGTAACACATGGGTGCTGTCCCATCACAACAACCACCACTTTGATTAAAAACTAACTCCCCATGCTCTTTTTTTAATCGTTCAATAACTTCTACTGCTTCAGGTGTAACAGCTAATCGTTCAGTACTCATTTATAATCCTTGATATCTTCCTTAACAAAAAAGCATAGAAGTTTAATTCCATGCTTTTTCTTGTACAACCCTATTCTAAAAGAATCCTAATGCATTTTTACTATATGAAGTTAAAATATTTTTTGTGTGTCGATATGAGTTTAACATCATCATATGTGTCTCTCGTCCAATACCTGATTTTTTATACCCACCAAACGATGCATGAGATGGATACATATGATAACAATTCACCCAAACTCGCCCTGCTTCAATACCACGAGAGAACTTATGTAACTGGTGAGCATCTCTAGACCAAACACCTGCACCTAAGCCATAAATTGTATCATTGGCAATTTCTAATGCTTCCTCTTCATCTTTAAAGGTAGTCACTGATAAAACTGGTCCAAAAATCTCTTCTTGGAAGATTCGCATTTTATTGTGCCCTTTAAAAATCGTTGGTTTAATATAGTTTCCATTTGGATGGTCGGCACTATCAAGTGCTTCTCCACCGACTAAACACTGGGCCCCCTCTTCTTTACCAATTCGAATATAATCTAAAATCTTCTCTTGTTGGCTTGTTGAACACTGCGCACCCATCATACACGTTGGATCTAATGGGTTTCCAAGTTTGATTGCTTTTACTCGCTCTAAAACACGCTCCATAAATGGCTCATAGATTGATTCTTGAATTAATGCTCGAGATGGACACGTACACACTTCACCAGAGTTAAAGGCAAACAGTACTAACCCTTCAATTGCCTTATCAAAGAACTCATCATCAGCATCCATAATTGACTCTAAGAAGATATTTGGAGATTTACCACCAAGCTCTAGTGTTGATGGAATAATATTCTCTGTTGCATACTGCATAATCAGCTGACCTGTTGTTGTCTCCCCTGTAAATCCAACTTTTTTAATATCAGGGTGCGTTGAGAGGTACTTACCAATTTTTCCACCAGCACCATTAATAATATTTACCGTTCCTTTTGGTAAAACATCTGCAATTACTTCCATTAAAAGCAAAATTGACATCGGTGTTGCTGATGCTGGTTTCATGACAATACAATTTCCAGCAGCTAATGCAGGTGCTAATTTCCATGCAGCCATTAACAATGGAAAATTCCACGGAATAATTTGTGCAACAACACCATACGGTTCATGTACTTCTTGAGAGATAGTATTTTCATCTAAATCAGAAACCGTTCCAGACTCTGCTCGAATCACTGAAGCAAAATATCTAAAATGATCAATGACTAAAGGTACATCTGCTGCTAATGTTTCTCGAACTGCTTTACCATTATCTAACGTCTCTGCAATCGCAAGTTTTTCTAAGTTTGCTTCAATCGCATCTGCAACTTTGTTTAACATGGTACTTCGCTCAACCACTGAAGTGTGTTTAAATGATACAAAAGCTTCATTGGCTGCTTTAATCGCTAACTCAACATCCGCTTCATTTGAACGAGGAATTCGTGTTAACACCTCTCCATCAACGGGTGATATATTCTCAAAATACTCACCACTTTGTGGTGCAACCCACTCTCCTCCAATAAAGTTCTCATACTGAGCTTTATACTCTGGTTTTGCTAAAGGTAATACTTTCTCTTGTGTAGACATTCTTTTTCCTTCTATTTTAATTTAATTTGCGTCAAATTCATTGGGTTGAATTTTTCATAAGTGAAAGCTTACATGATAAATATAGCCTCAGTTTAGCCTGAATATAGCATGAGTATAGCGATAGGTAAAATTTAACACAAATCCCATAAAATCGACACTCTTTAGCTCTAAAATTTTCTAAAAATTCTTTTTTTATGTTACAATCATTCTCATGAAAACCTATAACTACTCTTTAAATAGCGAAAAACTTGAAAGCATTATTGATTTTGAATCTTTTTATGAGGAACAAAATATTCTTATCCAAATATTTTGTGGTGAATCCCATACCCTTTTAAAAAATACAATCAATCAACTACTAATTTTTTTGCCACAAGCTATTTGTATTGGAACCACAACCGATGGAGAAATTAATGATGCACAAGTAAGTACTTCAAAAACAGTGATTTGTCTTTCAACCTTTGAAGATACCTCAATAAAAACTGCTTATGTTGAGGGGAATAACTCTTTTAATAATGGAAAAGAGCTTGCACAACAACTCATCACCTCTTCAACAAAACTACTTATTTTATTTAGTGATGGAACTACAACCAATGGAGAAGACTTTTTAAAAGGAATTGAAAGCTTTGATTCCAATGTCCTTATTTGTGGAGGAATGGCAGGGGATAATGGAGCTTTCACCCAAACTTATATCTCTAGTCAAAACACGCTTCTAAAAAAAGGAGCTGTAGGAGTCTCTTTAAACTCAAACAGTTTAAAAGTAGACAATGACTACCGTTTTAATTGGTCACCCATAGGAATTGAACACACAATAAATAAAATTAAAAACAATCGAGTTTATAATATTAATGGAATGACCCCCGTAGAGTTTTATGCTAAATATCTCGGCATTGAAGTTGCCAGTGCTTTACCTGCAACAGGTATTGAATTTCCCTTAATTGTAGAAAAGAATGGTATCCCAACAGCACGTGCCGTTATTGCAAAACATGATGATGGGAGTGTTAGTTTTGCAGGAAACCTACAAGAAGGGGACAAAGTTAAATTAGGTTTTGGAAATGCAGAGATGATTATGCAAAACCCCATGGAAACTTTCTTTAATCTATCCACGACAAATGTACAAACCTTTTATCTCTACTCATGTATGGCAAGACGACGCTATATGCCTGATTCTATTCAAGTTGAAGTAGAGCCCTTTGCCAAGCTTGCTCCTACTGCTGGTTTTTTTACCTATGCAGAGTTTTACCATAACAAAGGACATAATCAATTACTCAACCAAACCCTAACCGTTGTTGCTTTAAGTGAAAATAATGAGACGATTACTTCAAAGCAACACATCTATGATATTCCCAAAGAGTATCATCACAATGAATACTCTCGTACCATTAAAGCCCTCACGCATCTCATCCAACAAGCATCAAGTGATTATGATAGCCAGACAAAAAAACTCAACCTTGAAAAAAGTTACTCCCAAAATCTTTTAGCATCACAAAAAAAATTTTTGCGTCATGCTGTTCATGAAACCAACACCCCTTTATCAGTGATTATGGGAAATATTGAACTTTATGAATTAGAATATGGAAAGAATAAATATGTAAGTAACATCGAAGTTGCCATGAAAAATACCTTCTCTATTTATGATGATTTGAGTTATTTAGTTAAAAAAGATCAAATACAATACACCATTCAACCTCTTGATTTAGCAGATTTTGTACGAAGTCGTATTGATTTCTTTTCACAAGTTGCCCTGCAAGTTAAATCAAAATTTATTTTTACCAGTGACAAAGACTCTATGATAATTGATTTTAATGATACAAAGCTGCAGCGTATTGTTGATAATAACCTCACCAATGCTATTAAGTATACCTTTGAAAATGAGAATATCTATATCACTTTAAAAGAGCAAAAGTATCACTATGTTTTACAAATTTCTAGTCACTCCAGTGTGATTCAAGAACCTGAAAAAATTTTTGATGAATACTACAGGGAAGAGAAAGCCCAAGAGGGATTTGGTTTGGGACTAAATCTTGTTAAACGTATTTGTGATGAAGAGGGAGTTAAAATCAAGCTTGAATCTAATCAAGAAAAAACCTGTTTTACCTATACCTTTAAAAAGGAGCATCCATGAAAATTCTACTGCTAGAAGATGATATCATGTTAAATGATGCCATCACCCAATACTTACAATCTGTTGGTCATGCAATCATCTCTTCAAGAGATGGTGAAAGTTGTCTAAAGATTTTAGAAGCAGAAAAATTTGACTTACTTATCCTTGATATTAACCTGCCAGATATTGATGGCTTTACCATTTTAGAAAGATTGCATGAACAAAAACGAATGGTGCCTACTATTTTTATCTCAGCACTGATTGATATTGAAGAGATCAGTCGGGCTTTTGATATTGGGTGTCATGACTATTTAAAAAAACCCTTTCATTTAAAAGAGTTAAATTTACGTATCAATAAGATACTCAAAACAGGAGTTATCCCAACACAACACAAACGACTCTCAAAATCTTATAGTTTTGATGCACAAACCATGACACTCTATTTTAACAATGAGCCCCATATTCTACCAAAACGACAACTGCTAATTATTGCCCTACTTGCTAAAAATAGAAGTTTAGTAGTAAATTATGACATGTTTAGAGAGTATGCCTATGAAGATGAAGATATTGATAATGCAACCATACGTGCTGAAGTCAATCGTGTCAAAAAAGTTCTTAAAGAGGATTTTATAATCAATATTCGAGGAATTGGCTACATGGTTGAAAGACCTGAGTGATTTTGTCAACTTTGCTACTTCAAGTTTTAGTGGAATACTTAAGAAAATTTAGATAAAATTCAAAGAATTTCTATACATAATGTATACATAACAAGGGCAGTAGATGAAACTAATCGTAAATGGTGTTGAAAAAGAGTTTGAAGAGAATGCAACACTTCAAAATATAATCACTTCATTAGAAATTGAAGATAAAGTTATGGCAGCAGCCGTTAACATGGAAATTGTCAAAAAAGACCAATGGACACAATATCGACCAGAGAATGATGACAAACTAGAATTACTACAATTTGTAGGTGGTGGTTAATTATGATTGCTGATATTAACTCTGTTTGTACCTACTGTGGTGTTGGTTGTGATATTACAGCTCAAGTACAAGACAATAAAATTTTAAAAATTTATGCACAAAACGATGGATACGTTTCACAAGGAAAACTCTGTATTAAAGGGGCAAAAGGGTTTGGTTTTGTTGATTCTCCTGAACGAATTAGAAATGCACGTGTTAAAAAATCTTTCTTAGAAAAAAACTTTGATGACTTACCTCAAGAGTTAAAAGCACGAACACGAACACTCAAAGATTTTGATGATGAATATTATGAAACACCTTATGAGTTTACTACTTCACTTGCTGCTTGGAAACTAACACAAATTAAAGAGAAATATGGACGCCACGCCTTTTGTGGAATGGGAGGGGCACGAACCTCATGTGAAAGTTCATACATGTTTCAAAAATTCGTTCGAGAAGGAATGGATTCACCTCATGTAGACTGTTGTGCAAGAGTTTGTCACAGTCCAAGTCTAAAAGGGATGAAACCCCTGATTGGAGAAGGTGCTGCAACCAACCCTTTTGATGATATTTATGAGACTGAAAATATTATTATCATGGGTTCAAATACCACGGAAGCTCATCCAATTGTTGCCAATAGAATTCTTAAAGCAGCAAAAGCAAAAAGTGCAACCCTATCTGTTATTGATGTACGAAATATTCAAATTGGAAAATATGGGGAAGAGTTAGTTATCCCTTATGAAGCAAACCTATTAGTATTAAATATGATGGCATATGTCATTTTAAGCGAAAAACTCTATGATAATGAATTTCTTGATGCACGTTGTGTTGGCTTTGAAGAGTACAAAGAATCTATTTTAAATGACCCTTTTGCCAACCCTGAATACATGCGAAATATCACTGGATATGAACACTTAGCCGATCAAATTCCACAAACAGCGCGACAATATGCAACCAAAAAATCAATGTTTTTTTGGGGACTTGGAATTTCTGAACATTTAGATGGTTCCTATGCGGTTATGGCAATTGTACATTTAGCACTGCTTACAGGAAATATTGGTAAAACAGGAACGGGCCTTATGCCACTACGAGGGCAAAACAATGTACAAGGAGCCTGTGATACAGGTTGTTTACCATACTTTGACCCTGATTATCAAGATGCTAAAGAGGTAGGTCTTATGACACCTCAACTAATCGATGAAATGTTAAAAGACAACGTCAAAGCGATGTATGTTATGGGAGAAGATATTGCCCATATTCACCCCAACCAAAACAAAATTCATAAAGCATTAGAACACTTAGAACTGATTATTTCAAATGAACTATTTATGAACGAAATCACGAAAAAAGCCGATATTATTTTTGGTGTAAAATCAGCCTATGAAAAAACAGGTGTTTATGTCAATGCTATGCGACGACTTCACCTTTCACAACCATTAGTAGAAGCCGAAATGCCAGATGATTGGGAAGTATTACGAGATATTGAAAACAAAATCAAAGGTGAATTTATTTATGAAACCAGTGAAGATGTTTGGAATGAGACAAAAGAAGCGGTAGGTTCACGATACTCAGGAGCTACTTATCATAAACTCTCAAAAAACAGAAACCGTGGAATGCAGTGGCCTATTAAAAAAGAGGATACACCTGTACTTCACCTTGAAGAGTTTAGAACACCAAGTGGAAAAGGGTATTTCCAATACCACCAATATACGTTAAGAGAACAAATTGAGAAACTGGTTAAAAACATCAAAACTCCTGATAATGAGTTTTATTTAACAACAGGAAGAACCATCGTGCAATATAACAATGCGGCGCAAACAAAACATAGTGAAGCACTCAATTCTCGTTATGATAAAGATATTGTTTTAGCCTCTAAAGAAGATAAAGAAAAAATTGGTAGTGACCAAATTATCATGCGTTCAGAGTATGGTGAAACAGCAATCCTGCCAGTAAGATATACCAAAAACATCAAACCAGGTACTCTTTTTACCACTTTTCATCACCCTGAATCAAAGGTTAACTTTGTCTTTGGAGATGAAGCCGATGAGCTTATTCTAACGGCACGTTTCAAATCAGTGCGAGTGGATATTGAGCCGGTCTAAGGGAAACCTTGCTGAAAAAAAGTCTTGTGAGTATTTAGCCTCACATGGCTTTACAATCCTCGAACAAAACTTCTATGCTAAAAAACTAGGTGAAATTGATATTATCGCCGTAAAAAACTCCATATATCACTTTATTGAAGTAAAATCTGCCCAAGATTATGAGATAGCCATCAATAATATCACACCTGCAAAACTCTCTAAACTCATCCGAAGTATTGAGTACTATTTACAACAAAAAAAACTTGAAGTCGACTATTACGTTGATGCAATTATTATTACAAATGATACTATTGAACACCTAGAAAATATCACCTTTTAATTTATTTTTTTATTTTTGAATCATTAGAAAAATGAACCAATAATATGTTAAAATAAACAGCTAAGTAGGGATAGTTGTATGAAAAATATTCAAAAATTTAAAAAAGCATCTTTTATTATTATCTTCATTTGGTTTACTGCAATTATTATTTCCATGCTTTTTAATATCTCAAATGTTACAAAAAAACAGGATAAACTCGTACTTGAACACGCTAAAAATGCCTTTGAAAAAGACCTAATGTTTCGAAAATGGGTCGCATCCCATGGAGGAGTGTATGTTTTTCCAACACAAAAAACACCACCTAATCCATACTTATCCCATATTCCAGATAGAGATTTAACCACCACCGATGGTCGAAAGCTCACCCTTATGAATCCTGCATACACCTTAAGAGAATTAATGGAAAACTTTTCAGGGATGTATGGAGAAAAAGGGCATATTACTAGTTTGAACCTCTTAAATCCAAATAACAAACCCGACAAATGGGAAGTCAAAGTCTTAAAAAATTTTGACAAAAAACTTTTTACAGAATACCATGAAATCTATAACTACAAAGGCAAAGAACACCTACGTTATATGAAAGCACTAGTTACAAAGCCTGACTGTCTAAAGTGTCATGCAAAACAAGGCTATAAAGTAGGTGATGTAAGAGGCGGTGTATCCATTACTATTCCAATGGAAAAATATAATAATGATGGGGCTATAGAAAAGAAATTTATTATACTCATTCACATTTCTATTTTACTCTTAAGTATTATTCTTGCTTTAATCATCTATAAACGTGTTCTAACCTCTATAAAAAATGAAATAGCACAAGCAAAAGAGCTAAAACGAAAAGAAAAAGTACTTAATCAGCAAGCACGTATGGCTTCACTAGGTGAAATGTTAGCCAATATTGCCCATCAATGGCGACAGCCTTTAAGTATTATCTCTACATGTGCTAGTGGCTTAAAACTACATAAAGAGTTAAATACCCTAGACAAAGAGACCCTTTACAGTTCAGCTAACGGAATTTTAAATAGTACCCAATATCTTTCCCAAACCATAGATGACTTTAGTAATTTTATAAAAGACAATAAAGAGCGCGTAGAGTTTAGCCTTGAAGAGAATATTGAAAAGAATTTAAAGATACTCCAAGGAAATATTAAAGCCCATGATATTAAGATTATTTTAGATCTTGAAAAAGATATAATGCTTAAAAGTTATCCCAATGAACTTACACAAGTTTTTATCAATATTATCAATAATTCAAAAGATGCTTTTAAAGAAAACAAGATAGAAGACCGTTACATTTTTATTAAAACCCGTAAAAAAAATAAGCACATTACCATTAAGATAAAAGATAATGCCAATGGTATTGAAAAAGATATTCTTCCGAAAATATTTGAGCCTTATTTTAGTACTAAACACTCTTCACAAGGTACAGGATTAGGTCTTTATATGTCCCATAAAATTGTTACACAAAGTATGGGTGGAACAATCCATGCTAAAAATATCTCTTTTATCTATAATAACACTACCTATACAGGTGCCAAATTTATTATAGATTTACCTATACTTAAATAGTTATACATATCCCTATTACTACCATTTTCATATTAATAAAGGTTTCAAAACTTTTTGCTAAAACGAATAGTTTATTACCTTTAACTACATCATTCTCATTTATAAAATGCATAATCAATCAAAAAGTACTATTGAAATTTTTTAATAACTTATTACTATTTTATAACTACTTTTAAGTTATATATAAGTAATATTTTATTTTAAAAAATTCACAACCCTAAGTATATGACATTCTAATGACACTTTATGAATACAATATTTAGCTTAATCAAGGAGTTAAACTTTTATGAAAAACCTTACTATTAAAACAAAACTTATTATTATAAATATAATTAGTATCGCAATTATTGCAGCCATTCTTATTGCTTTTAGTATCTATAATATCAAACAAACCTCACAACATGATATTGAAACATTTTCAAACAAAGCCTATAATGCTACGAAAAATGAACTTCAATCAAATACTGCTATTGCCTATAAGACAATTGAGTCATTTTATACGCGAAGTTTAAAAGAGAATGTCAAAAAAGAGGTACAAGAGAAACTACTTACTCAAGCCTCCATGTTAGAAAATATTCTTACAAACTACTATAATGAAAATCATAATAGTGATAATGTAGAAGTAGAGTTGCTTAAACTCATTAAGAACAGTACTTACGGTAAAGATGGTTATTTTTGGGTTAATGATATGAATACTAAAATGGTTATGCATCCAACAAAACCTTCACTAGACAATAAAGATGTTTCACAAATACAAGACCCTTCAGGAAAAAAGGTATTCAGTGAATTTGTTAAACAAATAAGAACAAAAGGAAATGGTTTTGTGGACTACCAATGGGCAAAACCAGGATTTGACATCCCACAAGATAAAATCTCTTATCTCTTTTTATTTAAGCCACTGAATTGGGTCATTGGAACAGGGGTTTACTTAGACAACGTCACTCAAAGCTTACAAGAAGAGGCTTTAGGTGTTATTGCTAATATGCGTTTTGGAAAAGGAAACAACAACTATTTTTGGATTAATAACTCAACACCAACAATGCTGATGCACCCAATTAAACCCTCCCTTAATGGAAAAAATTTAAGCACGATAAAAGACCCTACAGGAAAATTCCTCTTTAAACAGATGGTAACAACAACTCAATCTAACTCTGGTTCAGGTTTTGTTGATTATAAATGGCCCAAGCCAAACTTTAAAGAGCCACAAAATAAAATCTCATTTGTACAACACTTTAAAAACTGGGATTGGATCATTGGAACAGGGGTATACACCGATGATATAGAAGCCGAAATAACTGCAATGAAAGAAAAAGCCAATGAGCAAATCAATGCAACCATCATTAGTTTTATCACCACAGCACTTATTATTACCCTATTAATTACCTTACTTTTAATCTATGCTATTAATCGAAATGTGGTTAAACCTTTAAAAAGCTTACAAAATGGTTTTCAAAAACTGCTTACCTCCAATGATATTAGTACACGCCTTGATGTGGCAACCAAAGATGAAGTAGGCGAAGCCTCTTTATTATTTAATCAATACATGGACTCTATTGAAAAAGGAATCAAAGAGGATGAAAAAGTCATCAATGACGTCAAACGTGTTGTTGGTTTAGTCAAAGATGGTGTACTGCATAAAAAAGTAGAAAAAGATACCCATAATAAACTCTTAAATGATTTAAAAACAATGTTTAATGAAATGTTAGAAGTAACCGCAACCAAAGTATGTGGCGATGTGACAAAAATTGAAAATGGTTTAAATAGATACCGTGAGCTAGACTTTACACACAAAATTCCAAACCCAACAGGGAAAACCTCCCAAGGATTAAATTCACTCTCTCAAATTATTAGTGAAATGCTTTATGAAAACAAAAAAAATGGACTCACTCTACAAAGTAGTGCCCATATGTTACTCAAAAATGTAGATACCTTAAATATCTCCTCAAATCAAGCTGCAGCCTCTTTAGAAGAAACAGCAGCAGCCTTAGAAGAGATGACAGGAAATATTGCAAATAACACAGAAAATGTTGTCAAAATGGCAGGCTTTGCCAATGATTTAACCACCTCTGTTAATAGTGGTCAAAACTTAGCTTCAAAAACAACCCATGCCATGGATGAAATCAATGAACAAGTAAGTGCTATTAATGAAGCCATCTCAGTTATTGACCAAATCTCTTTTCAAACCAATATTCTTTCACTTAATGCTGCTGTCGAAGCAGCAACCGCAGGGGAAGCAGGAAAAGGTTTTGCAGTGGTTGCAGCAGAAGTGAGAAACTTAGCAAGTCGTAGTGCAGAAGCAGCAAAAGAGATTAAAGAGTTAGTTGAAACTGCCACTTCAAAAGCCGATGAAGGAAAAATCATCTCTGATCAAATGATTGAAGGCTATACAAACCTAAGCAGTAACATTAACAATACCATTGAACTTATCAATAACGTCGAATCCGCTTCAAAAGAACAATATGAAGCTATTGAGCAAATCAATGATGCTGTAGCACAACTTGATCAACAAACCCAAGAAAATGCCAATGTAGCAAGTCAAACCAAAGATATTGCTAACCACACTTCAAAAATAGCCAACAAAATTGTCGATAATGCTAATGCAAAACAATTTGATGGAAAAGAGGATGTCAAAGGGGAAGAGTTAGATTTTAGTGCTTATATTCACTATAGTCAAACGGAA
>CAZIES010000019.1:0-24368 GCA_964538295.1 uncultured Arcobacter sp.
AAAAAATTTGAAGATGTACATCGTACATTAATGATTTTTTATAAAGCAATAGGATGATTATAAGACTATATCAGCACTATTAGCTCAAAAAATATATTTGATTTGCAAAAAGCAAACCTTCATACATTTTTTAAACTCCTAGCACTAATCTAGTCTCCCCTTACTAATAGTTAATTAATTGGCACTACTTATTATAATTTTATAAGTTTTAGCACTCAGTTTTTTTGAGTGCTAAATTGTAATGAATTTTTGTTTAATTGTCAAGTTAGTTGAGTAGGTTAAACTCAAGATTTAATATAAATTTTATTTATGGCGATTTAAATATTTAAGAAGTAACTCTTTTAAGGAATTTTGTAAGTTTTCATCAAGTTTATTAAGCCTATTTTCGCAGTTTAAGGCTAGTTCATCAGCAGCATTAATAGCCCCATCTAAACCTAAAAGGTTAACAAAAGAGTTTTTAGCACCATCATTATTGGTTGTTTTTCCTGCTTCTTCACTCGATTGAGTTTCATCAATAATATCATCTTGGATTTGAAAGAGTAACCCAATATCAATTCCAAAGTCATAAAGCTCTTTTTGTGAAGCTTCACTATAATTAGCAATCACTGCTCCCATTTTTAACGATGCTGCAATTAATTTAGCCGTTTTATGAATATGTAAAAACTCTAATTGTGATAATTCTAACTTCTGATTTTCAAAAAAACAATCGATAGCTTGACCAATAATCATACCTTCTATTCCACCGTTTGATGCTAAAAGTTTGACTAGTTCTACTTTAACTTCAGCACTAAGTGGTGCACACGCTATTTGATTAAATGCTTCACTATTTAACGCATCACCCACTAAAATAGCAGTTACTTCATCATATTTTTTATGCAAAGTAGTAAACCCACGTCTTAAATCTGCATCATCCATTGCTGGTAAATCATCATGGACTAACGAGTAAGTATGTAACATCTCAATAGCTAAAGCAACACTAAGTGAACTTTGTACTAACAGTGAGTTTTTTGAGTTTACCACAGAGAGTAAAAGCATTGGACGAAAACGTTTCCCCCCAGCATTTAACATTTCACCTAAAGCTACTTCAAAATGAGGATGAAAAGATTGTGATTTTGGAAGATTATTTTGTAAATAATCTTCAAATGTAGTTAGTAGATTTTGCATCTATTTTTGACCAAATGAGCCCATACCACCCATCATGTTCATGGCCATCATTTTTTTATTTTCATCTGCTTGTTTAATCACATCATTCATTGCAGAAATTAAAAGAATTTGTAATGAATCTTTATCATCCATCAACGAGTCATCAATTTGTAAATCAATTACTTCAGAATTACCATTAATTGATAATTCAACCATACCTCCACCAGCTTTGCTTGTGAAGATTTTATCTGCATTATCTTCTTTGGCTTTATTTGCCATCTCTTGAACTTGTCCCATGACCTCGTTGAGATTGATTTTACTTAAATCAATACCATCAAACATGGTCACTACCTACAAGTTCGTGAGTGATACTTTCTATATTATTTTCATCATCAACAATAACAACCGTCGGTTTATAACCCTCTAGTTCTGATTCATTATAAGAAGCATAAGCAATAACAATAATCTTATCACCTATTTCTACTTTTCTAGCAGCTGCTCCGTTAAGACACATGTCTTTACTTCCAGCTCTCCCTTTTATCACATATGTTGCAAATCGCTCACCATTGTTGACATTAACAATCTCAACTTTTTGCCCCACGCGCAAATGAGAAGCTTGCATAAGCTCCTCATCAATTGTAATTGATCCAACATAGTTTAAATTAGCATCTGTTACAGTTGCTCTGTGAATTTTACTATACAGCATATCAAATGTCATATATCCGATTCCTTATCCTAATTTAATAGGTTCACCCCAAAATTGCTCTGGTATAATGTATTCTTGTACAGGGTTTCCGCCTATTATGTGTTCTTCAACAATTCTATCAATTTTTTCCTTAGATAATTGACAGTACATATGATGTCCAGGTTCAACTAACATTACTGGTCCCATTTGACATCTCCCTAAACATGAAGTTCTAATTGGTTGAACTGGTCCCATCAAACCTTTTTCCATCATTGCTTGAGCTAAATGATTAAATAATCCTTGCGTATCTGGTGTTACACAACTTGGCTTTGGCATACCAGGTGGTGAGCTTTGTTCACACTTAAAAATATAGAAGGTTGGTTGCGGCATTGCAGGCATTTCCATGCGATTTCCTTTTAAATAAGATAAATTTTGTCTGAATTTTATCAAAGAAAATTTAAACTCATCTAAAAGAGAACTTTTAATAAAATATTAAAATCTTTCATAATATACTTATCCCCACTTTAACGACAAGGATATCAATGAAAAAATTATTACTTTTAATTTCATTCACAGTGTTACTATTTGCTACAAACCCAGTTGCGGTGATGGAAACGACACAAGGAACAATTGAAATTGAACTAAGATCTGACTTAGCACCAAAAGCTGTAGAGAATTTTGTAACACATTCACAAAATGGTTACTATAATGGTCTGATTTTTCACAGAATTATTAAAGACTTTATGATTCAAGGTGGTGATCCAACGGGAACAGGTCGTGGTGGAGAGTCAATCTGGGGACAACCATTTAAAGATGAATTCTCACCAAATGCAGTTTTTGATAAACCTGGTATTTTAGCTATGGCAAATGCAGGACCAAATACAAATGGAAGTCAATTCTTTATTACAACCGTACCAACATACTGGCTAAACGGTAGACACACAATTTTTGGATATGTAAAAAATGGAATGGATGTTGTTAAAAAACTAGAGATGGTTAAAACAAACGGACGTTATGCAGGTGACAAACCTTTACAAGATCAAAAGATTATAAAAATTACGATTAAATAAAGAAATAAATAAAAGAGATTTTCTCTTTTATTTATTACCAAAGAGTTTTTGCAAAATAGTTTTATCCCCTATTTGCATAATTTTTTTCTCTAACTGCTCTACTCTTTCTTGTTCATTTTTTGCTTTAACTTTCCAGTACTCAACTTTTTGAGCTAAAACATGACCATCTTCAATAGCATCAAGTTTATCTTTATACTCTTGTAACTCTTTTTCTAAATCATCAAGTTGAATTTCATAGGTGACTTTTGTTTGCGTTACCTGTTTTTCAATCTCTTCTTTTAACTCTTCTTCTTTTGCATTTAACTGTGCAACTTGTTGTCGTAATTGATAATTTTCTCGATTAGTTTTTAATGTTACTGAAGTTTTATCTTCAACCGTATCAGAATTTTTTCTATAATGAGCTACTTCCGCTTTGAGCTTTTTGTTTTCTACTTTACTTTTTTGAACCATGTAGACATATTTATCTTTTTCAACACTTATCTTATGGATTGCTTTTTCTAAATCATGAATTGTATCGTTTAATGCATTAATTTTTTTCTCTTGTTCAGCAGAGCCTGCTTTTCCTTTAATAAAAATATCACCTTTATCTTTCATCAATGCCATTTGAACTTCACGTTTTTGGTTTACTTCATGGGTGATATTTCGTTGAATCGCAATAGAACCTATAATATCCCCTGCATCATCATGCATAGTAATCATAGACGAATCAACAATATACCCTTCACCATCTTTGGTCACTTGTTTAATTTTGCCGGTCCAAGATTTATTATCTAATACATCCGCATACATGCCGTTATACATATGAATATCGGTATCACTATGACGTAACTCTCTAAAATCTTTACCAAGTAGCTCCTCTTTATCAAAACCAGTAATTGCACAAAAAAGAGAGTTTACATAGGTTATTTTCATTTGAGTATCAGTTTTAATCACAATATTATATTGGTCAACTGCCTCTTTATATCGTTCTAACTCTTTGTTCTGTTCTTCCATCAAGTTTTGATGGTATAAGATTTTAGATAACTCTGTAACAGAGCTTAAAAGAGCTCTTACATCAATAGGTTTAATAATATAATCATAGATTTTTAATTTAATAGATTCTGACAAGAATTCATTGTCAGAGTAAGCAGTGGCAAAAATAACAGGAATATCTTCTTTGTTCTCTCGTATGGCTTTTACCATATCAATACCTGTCATATTTGGCATATTAATATCTGAAATAATCAGATCGATTTTCTCTTTTTTTTCCCTGTAGAGACTTAATCCCTCTTGACCATCAATAGCAGTGTAAACTTTTTTAAAAAATTTTGATAGAAGAAGTGTTAGTTCTTGACGAACATGTTCATCATCTTCTACATATAAAATCTGCAATCTTTTTAAAAGGAGATTATCTGCATTCATTATTTTATATTTTTACTTGTTATCAACTCTATAAATTTTATAAAATCAAAAGGTTTTAACAAATAGTCTTTAACACCATACTCTTCAGCTTTTTCAATATACTCAGTTTCAGTATGTGCAGACATAATAATAATTGTTAAGTCAGGTTGCTTCTCTTTAATAATTTTAATCATATCTAAGCCATTCATCACTGGCATATTAATATCAGTTATAATGGCATCAATATCATCATGCGCTTCTAAAACAGCAAGCGCTTCTTCACCATTTGTTGCGGTTAAAAAATTTGCTTGTAATTTAACCAGGGTATCACTAATAATATCTAATAAATCTTTTTCATCTTCTACAAAGAGTAACTTTAACTCTTTTAATTTTGCTATTTTTTCCTGCATTTTATTACCCTAGAACTTACTTATCAGTCTCTGCACTACCTAATTCACTTTTATGAACGACTGATTCAATATCCATAACAACTAACATTTTGTTATCGTTTAGACGAACAAAACCTTTTAAATAACGTGATGGTATGGCTGAACCCATATCAGATACTGGTGCTAAGTTTGAAGTATCAAGGCGTTGAACATCATCAACCTTATCAACAACAATACCAATCATACGTTTATCTTTAGTAATAACCGCAATAACTGCTGTATTATCGTCATAAACAATTTCACCGGTGTTAAATTTGATTCGTATGTCTAAAATAGGTACTACTTCACCTCGTAAGTTGATTAAACCTTTTACCCACTCAGAAGTATTTGGTAAGGTTGTAATTAATTCAGGATAAGTTAGAATCTCTCTAATTTTTGGTAATTCAATGGCATATTTCATACTACCTAATTCAAAAGTCATAAACTCACTAGTATTAGCATAGTCAATTATCTCTTCTTCTCTATGGCTATTAACATTTTGTTCCATTAAGCAATCCTTTTATTCTTCATGTCTCTTAATTATAGTCAATCCTTATAAAAAAGAAACCTCTTTTTCGTCAAAAGATTAATTTAACTTATTTTAACGATTATTAACTTAAAAATTATAGCACTTTGTTTTCTAATACTTTACATCGTGCAACATTTTTAGCAGACTCTAGCCAAATAGTATCGTCAGGTTTAAGTTCTTTTAAATTAATTATTTTTTCATTTTTGGTTAACTGTACAAATCCATCTTTTATTCGCTTATTGGGGTGGTTCATAATATAACTATTACGCAACATCTCAATAAGAGTCGATTTTTGATTTAAAACCGTGCTCATAGTGCGATTAAAGTTCTCTTTTAAAAGATCCAACTCTTTTTGAATAAACTCAAATTTACGTTCAAAAGAGTTTTGTTCATAGAGTTTTTTAATATGACCAAGGGACTGTTCTTTTGAAGAGAGTATCATTTTAAATTTTGAATTAAACTGATCAGATAAATTATCTAAAAAAATACGGTGTTCATTCATATCTGGAAGCGCTATTTCAATTGCATTTGACGGTGTTGCTGCACGTACATCAGCAACAAAATCAGAAATCAAAAAATCTACCTCATGACCAACAGCAGAAATAACAGGTGTTTTTGCTTCAAAAATAGATAGTGCTACTACCTCTTCATTAAAAGCCCAAAGGTCTTCTATACTTCCTCCACCTCGTCCAACAACCATTACATCAGCCTGTAATTCATCAGCTATTTTTATGGAGTTAACAATATCAAATTTAGCCTCTTCTCCTTGCACTAACGTAGGTACTAATGTAAATTTAGCCAAAGGCCAACGCGCTTGAGCTACTTTTTTCATATCTTCAATCGCAGCACCTGTTGGTGAAGTTACTAAAACAATATGTTTAGGATATTTAGGTAATGTTTTTTTAATCTCTGCATTAAAGTAGCCCTTTTCTTGCAGCTTCTTTTTAAGCTGTTCATAGGCTAATGCTAAAGCACCCTGCCCTGAAGGCTCAATTTTATTACACATAAGTTGATAATTACCCCTAGGAACATAAGCAGTAATGCTTCCTGAAATGGTAATTTTCATACCCACTTCTAAACGAAACTTTAAATATTGGGCATTGCCTCGAAACATGACACATGACAGTGTTGAGTTGGCATCTTTGATTGAAAAGTAAATGTGTCCAGAGTTATGATAGGTTAAATTAGAGACTTCCCCTTCCACATACACACCAATAAATGTGGTTTCTAAAAGTGATTTGATTTGATTATTTAAGGTTGAAACGGTAATGGGAGCGTTCATTTAAAAAAGTTTCCTTTTTAAGAAAGTTAAAGTCGAATATCGGTTAAGATTGGATTTTATTTTTAGTGAAATTTAAGGGGAACAGGGGAAAACTTGTGCCAAAAGGCACAAGGCAAACTTCGTGAGTTTTGTGAATACCAGTTTCCCTAATTTAATAAAACCTAAACTTTCCTAGCTATAAACAAGGTACTAATATTCATTGAAAAACCTTTTACATAAATAGGCTCTAAGCCTGCTTGTTTTAACTCTGCACACAGATTATCTTGCGTTAAAAATTCATCAATTGAGTTTGGTAAATAGGTATATGCTTCTTTATTTCGTGAAATAATTCCACCTAACGTTGGTAAAATTTTATTCATATAAAAATCTGTCACATAATCCAATGGCTTCTCTTTTTCATTTTTTGTAAACTCTAAAATTACCACTAATCCATTTCTCTTTAGCACCCTTGCAAACTCATCAAAAGCCTCTTGTCGTTGAACAACATTTCGAATACCATATGAAATAGAGATAATATCAGCACTATCATTATCAAGCGGCATTTGTGCAGCACCTGCCTCAATAAACTCAACATCAGGAAGCTTTTTCTTTGCCACTTCCATCATACCAACACTTGGATCAACTCCAACAACCTGTTCTAAATTAATACCATTTCTGTTAGCTGTTTTTTGCCAATAATCAATCATATCACCCGTACCACAAGCAACATCTACAATTTTTGAAACCGTACTTTTCCCATAAAAAGAGTAAGCTAAGTTACACGCTTTATCTCGCCAACTTTTATCTACTCCCATACTTAATACTCTATTTGCTAAATCATACGTTCCTGCAATATCATTAAACATTGATACAATTTTTTCTTGTTTACTCATTTTTTCCCTAATTATTTTAATAAAGTTGCGCCAACAATAAGACCTAAAATAAATCCTATATTTAGCATCACAAGCAGTCGTAATGTATTTATTTTTTTGTCAGCTTTTGGTAAAAGTTTTAAAATAGTTACTTGTTTTTTAAGTGCTTCATTAAACTTTTTTGATGACTTATTCAAATCATCTGTTGATTTTTTGAGTGAAACTTCTGAAAGTTCTAACTGCTCAACAAGCTCTTTTGCTTGTTTAAAACTCATCTCACTCATTTTTTAATATCAATCCATTTATCTAAATCAAAAAAGATTTTATTCAAAACTTGAAGAACATAATCTTTTGCTTCTGTTTGAATACGCCTAAAAAAGAGATATTTTCGTGCAGAGTCTAAATCACCAAGCTCTTTTGCTTGTACGGCCTTTTGCGCAAAATCAGTATTATTATAAGCCATTTCCCAAACCGTACTTCCTAGGTATCGGCTCATGGTTATAACTTTATCATTTTTAACGGCAAAATAGTTTGGCTCTTTAATAAAATCAAACATCACTGAGTTTGAATCTAAATATTTATGTCCAAAAAAATTAATAAACTGCTCTTCAATATAATCTGGTTCCATTGAAATAGCACGGTTAAGTGCAAAAATCATATTTTGTTCTGGATTCTCTTCAATTTTTTTAATTTTTTTCATAGTAGCAATGGCATTTTTACCATCAAGTTCCCCATCCCCTAAAGGAATAATCCATTTCACATTTCCAAAAGAACCTACTTTTTTAATCTCTTCAAGCACCAAGGAAGAGGTTTTATTACCACCCACATCAACAATCACTTCATGATTATCATCCATTAAGATAAGTTCATCAAGTTCCGTTAGTTTATTGGTACCTAACATTCGTTTTTCAACAATATTGGTTCGTGTAAACGAACGTGAATCATTGTTTTCATCATCAATTTCAATATAGGTTACTTTTTTACCATGCTTTTTATAAAGGTAAGGTGCTATAACTTGCATCGCTACAGTTGACTTACCTACCCCACCTTTTGTTTGTGGAATAATAATCATTCATTAATCCTTTGGATTGCGTTTCATATACTCGACGATTTTGCCGTGAAGTCTACAGTAAACAAAGTTTAAAGAGACATCTTTTTTATAAATTTTGACTATTTTATCGAAATTTTCATTAATTCCATATTCGCACCAACTTTGTAATTCACTATAGGATTCAAAGCTATAACCAAACCGTTTTAAGAGTCGATTGGTATAGGAATCAACCACAAAATAGTCTTGGTGGCAAGCATAACAAAGGATTGCATCAGCTGTTTCAGGTCCAATACCTTTTTGTTCTAACAACCAATCTCGAGAAGTGTTCATTGAAAAGTTTTCAAAGTCACCATACTCATCTAAGATATTTTGACACAATTTTTTAATACGCACTGATTTTTGATTTTTAAATCCACTTGGAGTAATAGCTTGTATAAAAATTTCTAAATCTATTGTGGCTATTTTTTCTAAACACATTACATCAAGTTTATAAAGGTTTTTTAGCGATTGTTCTACATTGACCCATTTGGTATTTTGAGTTAAAATAGCTCCAATCAGTACTTCAAAGTCATTTTGAGCAGGCCACCAAAAAGTAGGCTCTTTTTCAAGAAGGTTTTGCCCTTTTAAAAACAGTAATAAATCATAAGAGTTGACAATAGAAGGTAAAGTCTTATTCAATCATTGCCTTTGTAATAATTGCTTCAGCTTTCCCACTTAAAAGTTTTATTTTAAACGCATCACGTGATTTTCCCTCTTCTAAATCAATCACTAACATCTGTAAAATAGAGTTACATGAATTTGGAATTTCAAAGTGTCCACCAAGACCCGTTGTTGCTTTAGAAATAGGTACTTTTTTATCCATTCCTATCACATTATCACGACATCCTGTTAAACCAATATCAGTTAAATAACAGGTTCCTTGAGAGATTTGTAAATCATCAGTGCTCACATGAGTATGTGTTCCACATATGGCACTTACTTCCCCTTCAAACATTTTAAACATCACCCGTTTTTCACTGGTAGCTTCAGCATGAAAATCGATAAAAATATTTTTAATCTTTTCTTCTTTGAGTTTTTTGATAGATTCTGTCGCCCAATTAAAAGGGTTCTCACAACTTGGCATTGCAAATTGACCCATCAAGTTTAATACCGCTAATTTTTCACCTTGAACTTCAAAAATTTTCAGTCCACTTCCATGGACACCTTTAGGGTAATTATCTGGTCGTAAAACATTTTGAGATTCTAAAAGTGTTATCATCTCTTTACGTTTATCAAAGGAGTGATTTCCTCCCGTTATGACATCAATTCCTACATTAAAAAGTTCATTGGCATTTTTGACAGTTAAGCCAAAACCATGGCTTGCATTTTCACCATTAGCTATAACAAAATCAATCTCATGTTCAGTTTTTAATTTTTTTAAATTTGCTTCTATTATTCTTCGACCAGGTCGTCCTACAATATCACCAATAAAAGCTATACGCATTCATTTCTCCACACTAAAATAAACAATTGATATAATTTAAGAAGAAGAGGTTAGTCGCACTTCAAATACTGCACCATCTGCTTCATTAAACGCGAGTAACTCACCACCTTGCTCATCAATAATCTTTTTCGCAATATTCAAACCAACTCCCATACCAGAGTGTTCTTTTGTACTCACAAAGGGATCAAAAATCTTTGGTAAAAGGGAGGCGTCAATTCCTCCGGCATTATCTTTAAAACGAACAATCGTTTTACTCTCTTGAGTAAAAATATCAATTGTTAACAATCGCTTTTCATAATCATCAATTTTAATCAACTCATCTATTGCGTTGTTAATAATTACAACCCAAACCTGTTCAATTCGTTGTTTTTGCCCATGAACAAAAAATTCATAAGTATCTTTAGCACTAGTTTCAAGGGAAAAAAGTTTACCATTTAAAATAATACGGGAAACTTGTTTTGATCGATTGTATGCCATTGTTAATGCCGTAATTATAGTCGAATAGAGATTTATCTTCTCTTTAGTTTCAGAAGATGTTTGCGACATCTCACGCATTGACTCTACAATATTAGCAATACGAGTAATAGCTTCAGAGATACGAAGACTATCCTCTTTCATATTATCTTTAATTTGACTAGCTGGTAAATCATCAATATCATACTGCATCATTTCAAAATTACCTTTTAAATAAGTTAAAGGTGTATTTATTTCATGAGTTATCCCTGCTGCCAATGTTCCTATTGAAGTTAATTTGGCATTTCTAATTTTCTCTTCTTGGTGAAGCTTATCTTTATAAAGACTCTTTTGTACTTCTTGCGAAATACGTAACTCTAAATCTTTATTTAACGCTTGAAGTTTTCGTTTATCTGCTAAAGAGTTAGCAACGAGTACCATATGTTGATTATCAGGTAACATCCGTAATGAAATACTAAGATAAACCTCAACCCCATATTTTGATAAAAGTACTGTCTCCATTTGCCGTATGGTTCCAATATGTTTTGCTTCAACAAATATTTTTGTAAAAAATGATTTTCGTTGTTTTTGAAGAAGTTCTAATAAATTCATACTTAAAAGTTCATCTTTACTGTATTGTAATAAATCACAAAAAGCGGTATTTACTTTTTTGTAATTTGCTTTCTCATCAAGTAAAACAATTCCACTATCAACATTCTCAAAAATTGCATTTAGCTCTTCCATTTGATTATGGATATTATCATAAAGGCTTTGCACTGTTTTACGATAAGTAATGTTATTTCGAATTTCAAGAAAAGAGGTTATCTCACCATTTTCATTAAAATTTGCTTCTAAAAAGGATTCTACCCAGTAACTAATACCCGATTTTTTTATATTTTTAAATTCACCATGCCATTTTTTTCCAGTTTTTAAAATCGTAAACACTTTCTCAAAAGAAGCTAACTCTTCTTGTGAACTTAATAACATCTCGTAACTGTGTCCTAGAAGTTCTTCTTTTTCAAAGCCCGAAACAAAACAAAACGAACTACTAACATCAAGAATTTTTTTATTGGTATCAAATTTAATATACATCACATATTTATCAACAAGTTTCAAACTACTATCAAGTTTTTGAGCATTTTTCTCAACAGAGCGAGACAACTGCTTTTTTTCATTTTCTAACTCTTGGTGCAGTTTATCAACAGGGATAGAAAAAATCATGGCTAAAAATATACCCACAACTAAGGTTATAATCATCACGATATAAAATATATCCTTATAGGCATGAAACATCTCTTCAAAAGTCGTTTGGTCAAACTCCATCATAAAAATAATATACGCTTCATCATCAAAATAGATTTTTTGAGAAAAAAGTTTTTTTGAAATAAACTGTTCATTAGACAATATTGAACGAAACTCTTTTGGAAAACTATTTTGTAAGGTCACTGCAGGATAAAAGTATTTTGACCAGTGGTATTTCTCCTCTTTATGCAAAAGGAAGTCTCCTTGAGAACTCACGAGATAAAACCTTTTATCAAAAGCATTAAGAAGATTTCTAAACATTGCATGGGCATCTAAATGCATCATTAAAATATGATTTTTATATTTAATTGCTAAATAAAAGAGTGGTTCAATAGGATAGACTATTTCACCTTGTTGACGATTTAAATCAAAACCACTATGCCAAACTTCATTTTCTTGAAGATTAACAAGATGATAAAAGTAAGATTCCGAAGAACGATTTTCTAAGTAAAACTGCGAAAATTGTGTTGCTTCACTATTAGATTGTCCCACCCGCAAAATTTCTTCACCTTGCGAATTAATAACTTTAATCTCTTTTAAATCATAGTTTGCATTAACTGCTGTTTTAAACAAATCCACAATATCTTTTTCATTACTCCCATTTGCAAGATACTCTTTAAAATCTCGGCTCTTTGCAATTGCCTTTATTTTATTATCATAGGTAATAATAAAGTGGCGAAAAGCACGTTCATACCCGTGAATTGTTCGCTCCATATTTTGTAAGTTTAAACGCTCGGAATTTGTTTTAAAAAAACCCATAGAAAGAAAAAAAGACAAAAGAAGAATAATTAACCCAAAGAGTAAAAAAGTAAGTGATAGTTTTGTATAAAAAGCTATTCTCATTAAGTTAACCTTCTCATTACTCTTCTATCTTTTAAGGTTAAACGAAGACAAAAAGAAGTTCCCTCGGAACTACTTTTTTCAAGCCAAATCTTACCATGACACTTTTGTGCCAACAGTTTTGAAATGTAAAGTCCAGTACCCTTTAAAATTGTATTATCATCAGTTGTACTATTTGGTTCAAAAAGGTTATCACGAAGTTCTTTACTAATACCTGTAGCATTATCTTCAAATTTTATTAAAACATCTCCACTATTTTTTATCAAACTTATATCTATTTTTTGTAGACTCTTATTACTCTTTTGAAAAGCGGTTATACTATTTTTTAAAAGATATTTAATTATTTGTTGTAAATCATAAGCAACACCATAAGTAAAAATCTTCTCTTTAGCATGAAGTGTCACAGAAATATCTTTTGGTACTTCATAAGAATCAAGTACATACTCAATTGCTTTTAAAACATCATATCGATGATGATCTTCCCCATAATAGAGAAGTTTAAACTCATTTAGCCCAGTTGAAAGAAGTTGAACCTGTTGAGCAATATGCTTACTTAACTCTTCTAAATAAGCTTTTGTATAGACATTTTTGTTAAGACGTGTTTCTAAATCAATCAGTTTTAAAGAGATTGTTGAAAGATATTTTTTCCACTCACTGGAAAAAGAGTCTAAAAGTTTTCCCATAACTTCAAGTTGTGATATATCCATACTATTCCTATCTAATAAAGAAATCTCATTTAGCTTCTGGGCTAAATCCTCTTTTAATAAAGCATTAACTTTTTGTAACTGTTTAGCATCTGTTATATTGATTCGAATAGAACGATAGCCTGTAATTTCTCCCTCTTCACTTACAATAGGAACAATATTTCCTTTTATCCAATAGGCATTATTATTTTTATCCCTATTTTTAATCTCCCCTTCCCATACCTCTCCTGAAGAAATCTTCTCCCACATATTTTCAAAAAACTGTTTTGACATATCTGGGTGACGAATAATATTTAAAGAGTGACCTATTAAATCACTCGGCTGGTACTTACTTACACTACAAAAGGCACTTGAGACATAAGTAATAATCCCTTGTGTATCTGTTTCAATCATAATAACAAACTTATCAATATCTTTTTTAAACTGATCATATTTATTTTGAAAGAAAGATTTTTTCTTAAAAATTTCATGAATAAAATAAAAGCTTGCACATAACAAAGCAAAAATAGTAAACATACCTATTAGTAAATACCAATAAAACTCTTTTAACTGAGTTATCGTTTCACTCTTTTTATAGGAAGTAAAATAACCCATAAATTTATTTTCTGATTTACTAAATAGCGGAACAAATACTAAAGCATAATCTGATTTCATATACTCAAATGCCAAACTAAAAGTTATTTCCTTTTGCATCTGCTTTTTAATTATTGCGTAATGCTTTTTTAAAATTGTTTTATAAATCTCCTCATTTTTTTCAATATTTTCATAAAGTGTATTTTTGTATATAAATTGTGCATTTAAACTATAGGATTCATACTGGCTATAATAAATAGATGAAAGCGTTGTTTCTAATAATTTCTGTGAAAAAACAAAAGTGCTTTTACTTTTACTCTCTTGATTTATTTCATGGGAAAAATGTCCCATATTTAGACTAATTTCAATAGCACCTAAGCGCTCAAATTTCTCATTAATAAAAGGCTTAATATACTTCATTGATACTGAAGAGTCATCAATAAAAAACCCTTGATTATTTTTACCTTTTTGTATACTCTCTAATATGTGTGATGCACCTTTTTTAACAGTAAGATTATAAACAAGAGGGATATCACTTTGCAACAGTAAAGCCCCTTGTTTATCATAGAAACGAACACTTTGTATTCCCATACTTTTTAAATAAAAAAAAGTATTTTTTAAAAGCTTAAAAAGAGATTGTTGTTTTTCAAAAGAAGAGAGGGTATTGTTTTCATAAATCGCTAAAATATCACTATTTTTATTAAAGTGATTATAAAAAATAAGTTCTACTAACTGCTCTTTATGACGAAGTTCTGTAAAGTAATGCTGTTTTGTATTTACTACACGTTGAGCTAATTTATCAGCAATGACTGATGTTTTTATTTTTGCAAGAATAACCGTGCCTATTAGTGATATAAGAATAAAAAGTAAACTATATCTTATAAACAAAGGACGATTAAACATCTATTTACTTTAATAATATCTCTTGTAGTTTTGTATCCAATGCTTGTAAAGAAGAAAAAGGTTTCATAACATAATTTGTTGCCCCCTCTTTATGTGATTTTAAAACTTTATCCAAGGTTGAATAGGCTGTCATCATACACACTTTTTGGTCAGGATTTATCTCTAGCATCTTTTCTAAAGCTTCAATGCCATTTATTTGTGGCATCATAATATCAAGTAACACTAAATCAAATTTATTGTTTTTCAATGAATCTATGGCTGTTAATGGATTTTGAAAAGTCGTTACTTTATATTTCTCTGTTTTATTTAAAAAACGGTCAAGCATTGTTAAAATCTCTTTTTCATCATCAACAATCGCGATTGAATATATCTCTTTTGACATTTTTGATTTTCCTTTAATTAAATAATTTATCTGCTGCTTCTTTCATAATGGCATCATTTTTCTCTTCTAAAATCTTATCAAGGTAGAAAAAGACCTGTTCACTGGCACTCTCTACATTAGAGACTTTATCTTCTATAAGTTGTTTAGAACAAGAAACTTTTTGACCTGAACACTCTTTTGCTAAAAGATTTGCCTCATCATGTACTGTCGCGTGATATTTATCAAGATGACGATAAGATGGTACAAAACTAAACTGTTCTTTTCCAAGCCCTGTATCATACCACTTACCAAGACGACAATTGTGATGGTCAACAGCGTTAAAGTTATGTTCACCACCAAAGATTAATTGATAAAGATTATTTTTATAAATAACATGATCAAGTTTTGCAAGGTTAATAAAAATTTTATTAGAGATACTCTCTACTTCATAAACTGAACGATTCGAGTTTCGTTGAAAATTATTCATAAGATTACTTAAGACATTCACCCGTTCTTTCGTTTCATTAACAACACTTGAAACAACATCTGAGCTCTGTTTTATACGTGAAGTCTCTGCTTGAATTAAATCAACAACATTTTTTATCTGTGTAGCAGCATCCGCACTACGTGTTGCAAGATTTCGTACCTCTTGAGCGACAACAGCAAACCCTTTTCCTGCTTCACCAGCAGTTGCTGCTTCAACGGCTGCATTAAGTGAAAGAATATTTGTTTGAAAAGCAATTTCTTGAATAATCGTAATCACATCAGCAATATCTTTACTCTTACTTACAAGAGAGGTTACTACTTCATTTTCTATTTCCATCTGTTTATGAAGATTATCCGTATCTGCTACAATATTTTGGGTAAGTTCTAAACCTTCAGTTGAACCATGGGCAGTATCTTTAGACTCTTTCATCATTGATTGTAACTCTTCAAGTAGGTCTAAATAGGTCTTTTGTGTTCCATTTAAAGAGTTTGTCATATTAATATTGTGACGTTCTAAAAGTCCACCATCTTTATTATCATGAATAGAGGTACTTTTTAAAGAGATAATCAGATAACCTTCAACCTCTTTTTTTATCATAGAAGCTTCACAGTCATCCAAAATAAGTGTTTGAGCGCCACTCTTAACGGCATCTAATACAATAGAAGGGTCAACATTATGCGCTTTACTAACACTATTCGCAAAGTAAAGTGTTTTATCAGGAGCAAAAACAACTAAGCCCTCTTCTTGAGAAAAAGAGGCAATTTGATGAAAAAGTTCAATATTTTTCTCTTTGGCTTCATATGATTCTTTTGTTGGTAAACTATTAATTTTTTGTTGAAGTTCATCAACTTGATTTTCTTTTGATTTTAGAGCATCTTGAAGCTTTTGTATTTCACTCTTAAGCTCGGCAATTTCGGCATCTTTTTTAGTATTTGAAAAAAACATAAAAAAACCTTTAATTATAATTGCATAAATAATATCTAAAGTTTTTTTAATAAACTATAAAATAATATTTTCAAATACTATATTATAGTCATAGTATCAATATGCAAAATAAAAATAATAAGTACTACTTATGCATATACTCTTTTTGGTTTAAGTTTTGTGCACAAACATACGCACTTGACCAAGCAAACTGAAAATTATATCCACCTAATTCCCCTGTTACATCTAAACATTCACCTAAAAAGTATAAATCTTTTTGCAATTTGCTTTGCATATCTAAAACATTAATCTCTTGAGTACAAACTCCTCCTTTAGTTACCTCAGCTTTAGTAAAGCCAAAATTTCCTGCAGGTGCAAAGGTATAATTTTTTAATCTTTTTAGTAATTTAATCTCATCATTATTTAAACTACTGATAGCTTTATCCTCAAGTCCTTGAGAGGGAAGAAACTCTTGAATAAATCGTTTTGGTAGAGGTAATACTGTAGAGATTTTTTTATTACTTTTTAAAAAAGATTCAATTTTTTTGTGAGGTAAAAAATCTAAACTCATTTGCCCTTTTTTCCAATATAAGGAACTATTTAAAATCACTGGTCCCGTACACCCTTTATGGGCAAACAAGATATTACCTTCAAAACTTTTTTGCTCAACAGTCGCTTTTACAAAACAGGAGATTCCACTAAGCTTTTTAAACCAAAACTCATCTTTTTGAACCGTAAAACCAACAAGGGCTGGATTTAAAACATTCACTTTATGGTGAAACTTTTTTGCAATATCAAAAGCAATCGAAGAAGCGCCAAGATTGGTAAAACTTAAGCCACCACTTGCAATAATTACCTTGTGTGCAATAATATTTTCTCTATTAGTTTTAATAGTAAATTCATTATCATACTCAACATCTAATACTTTAGTATCTAAATAGTATTTACAAGAGGTTGTTAACTTTTTAAATAGAGTAATAACTTCTTTAGATGATTTACAAAAATACGTTCCTTTGACAATCTTTTCATTAAAATTGGGCGTAAGTCCTTGTTCTTTACAAAAAGCTAAAAAAGCTTTACTATTAAATCGATTTAAAATATCTTGAACAAACTTTTCATCACCCAAATAGTTTTTAGCACTTAAGTATTTATTAGTGATATTACATTTTCCGCCACCACTTACTTTTATTTTTGCACCAATTTCCACATTAGAATCAATCAAACAAACTTTTTTATTTTTTAGCAAGGCTGCTAGCATCAAACCGCTAGCACCTGCTCCTATTATGGCAATATCATACTTCATTTGTTGGTTTAACTATCTTAAAAATATTTTTACCCTCAATATGCTCATACTCTAACGTGTAATCATTTGCTCCTAAAATTGCATGAACAATATACAAACCTAAACCAAAACCATCTTTAGATTTATCTTCATTGGCAAAAAATGGTTCAAAATAGTTCTCTAAAGGGTGGGCTAACTCTTTTCCTACATTTTCAAAAATAATTGATTCTTCACGGGTGCGAATAATAACTTTTTTATCAGGTGAATATTTAATCGCATTATCAATTAAATTTTTAACAGCAACCGTAAAGAGTTTAAAGTTAACTTCTATTTTTTTATTCTCATGATGCATTTCAATGACATCTTCATCAATGAGTAAAATATCAATAGCATTATCTAAAATATCATCTAAAAAGTAGAGATTTTTTTCTACATTTTTAGTTGAAGAGATTAACTCTTCAATAGAAGTGAATTCATTAATAAGCATCTCTAACCTTGAAAAAACATTTTTCATTTTTTCATCATTGGAAGGGGAGTGTTCTAATTCACTTAAAAATTTCCCTTTTGTAATAGGCGTTTTAAGTTCATGCATAATATTTCGAATAAAGACATTTCGTGCCTCTTTAATATTTTGTAACCGTTCAGCAGAGTTTTTAAACTCATGGGCTAATTGAGAAACTTCATCTTTTGCATCGGTATCACAACACTCAAAATCAAAATTTTCATCACCAAGGGTTTTTACTTTATCTTTTAAAATTTTAAGAGGATAGAGCTTTCGCCAAGTAGTTAAAAATGACAGAACCAAGGCTACAAATAAAATACCAAAAACTGCTACAATATAAATCACTGGATTAACATGTTTATACTCTGTGTCTTTTAGCATGATTTCTAAACGACCATTTTTAATAAATAGATAGGTTTCACCTCTTAGTTCAAGTACACGTACAAAAATACTTCTAAAACGTCGTTCTAATATCACCTTTGTTTTTGGATTATAGGTCACCGCTCGTACAGGACCAATATCATTCATAAAATGTAAATTCATGTTGGATAGGGATTCTAAAAATTCTTTGGTTAATCCATAGTTTCTATTTTTTTCTAAAATCATTTTAGCAACAGGCAGATATTTTCTACCCAAATGGTCATCCCTTTCATCTTGGGTGTGCACCATCAAACCAATAAAACTAACAACAACTAAAAAAATAGAGATAACAAAACTAATTGTTATAGTAAAAAATATTGATTCTCTTTTCATTGTACTAACTTATATCCCATTCCACGAATTGTGTGAAGATATTTTGGCTCTTTTGGATTATCTTCAATTTTATGTCGTATACGATTAATGATTACTGCAAGGGAGCCCACATTATCATAATCACTGTTTAATAAATCAGAATTTTCAAAAATATCATCCCTTGAAACCACAAAACCTTCACGTCGTAAAAGTAAAGAAAGAACCTCATACTCCGCAGCAGTCAGTTTAATAAACTCACCCTCTTTGGTAATCTCTTTTTTTTCATCATCTAAAACAAAGTGTTTTGAAGGGAGTTGTTCATCTTTTGTAGGGCTAGTATAACGTCTCAAAATTGTTTTTATTCGCACCTCTAACTCTCGAGGATCATAAGGTTTAGGTAAGTAGTCATCTGCCCCCATTTGTAAGGCAGTGACTTTATCGGTGATGTCACTACGAGCAGAACTAATTATAATGGGTAAATCATGATGGGCTAAGATCTCTTTACAGACATCCAATCCATCCATACCAGGTAAAGTTAAATCCAATATAACTAAATCATATTTTTTAATTTTCAACGCCGAAAGAGCCAAAAAAGGCTCTTCGTAGTTGGTTACATTCATATTGAACTTTTTTAAATATTGAGTAAGAACTTCCGCTAACTCGGTATCATCCTCGACCATTGCAATATCGATCAAATCGTAATCCTTTTTCTTCTTGTAAATCCATTAGAACACGTAATTGGCTTTTTTGTTTTTTATCTAAAACGTTGTAAGCTTGTTCAAGGGTTTGAGCTTTTAATTTTATCATATTTTCTTTTTTATTCATAGCGTACTTAATAAATTTATCTTTGTCAAAACCATTTTCACTAAAAGCACTAAACATTGATTCTCTTTTTTGCATAGAGTTTTGCATAATATCTCGAAGCTTTGTTTGTTGCTCTTGTGTTAAATTAAGCTGTCTAAAGAGTTTCATGATTGCCATGCCACCTTGTTTTTTATGCATACCCTTATTCATTGAACCTTGCATCATATGCATTTTTTTCATTCCCTTACCTTGATACTGCTCTGACATATTACATCCTGCCTTATTGTATGCAAAGGCACCTGTTGCTAAAATTGTTACTGCAACAGCAGTTGCTAAAATTGATCTTTTCATAATATACTCCTTTATTTTGTATACTGAAATTATGACATGCCCCATTTAATCAATTTTGAACTCATTTTTAATCATTTATTAATAAAAATAAATGAAAGTAAATAGCCTAATAATCTTTACTTATGTAAAATATAACTTTTAGTTAACTACTGCTATTATTTTATAGAAGGTACACTATGAAAAAACTATTAATTTTATTAACTTTATCTATCTCTGTCTACGCTAATAACGTAGTTAAAGGGCAAACTTATTATCTTTATCTTCTCAAAGATCCCCTTGGATATAATGGCGCAGTATTTGCCAAACAACATACCCAAAAAGAGTGGAAAAATCTTTTTAAACATGATGCAAAAGCATTAAAAGAAAAGCTGGTTAATGAAAACTCTGCCCTTAAAACGTTTGTAAAAAGTGAAAAATTTAAAAAAATAACCCCCTTTTTAAAAGAGTTTGTTATTCAATACGCAAAAGATGTTAAAAACTCACCCTCATGTAACTAAAGGATCCCTATGATACGAAGAGACTTTTTAAAGTATAGTGCTATTGCAGGATTACTTGTAAGTACACAAAATATTCATGCCAAACCAAAAAACAATACTATTAAAACAACTGTTGCCGTTTGTGGTGCAGGGTTTGCAGGACTATCTGTTGCTAAAGAGTTAAAAAACTTGAACCCTATACTTGACGTTATTGTTATTGAACAGCGACCTAACTTTATGGCATGTCCATTTTCAAATGTTTGGTTAGGAGATGTTCAAAATGTCTCCTTTGAAGATTTAAACTATGATTATAATAAAGCGGTACAAACCTACGGCTATGATTTTTTAAATGCAACTATTTTAGATATTAATAGAGACGAACGTATCATTATTACCAGTGAACAAAAGGTTCACTATGATTATCTCATTTTAGCAACAGGAATTGAATACAATTATAAAAAGCTTTTTAAACGAAATAAAGCAAAAGCAAAAGAGGCACTTTTAAAAGCACCTCCGGGCTTAAAACCAGGAAGTGAACACTTAGCACTTAAACGTATGATTACCAACTTTAAAGGGGGTAATTTTGTTATCTCTGTTCCTTCTCAAAGCTATAAATGCCCTCCCGCACCTTATGAGAGAGCCTGTATGATAGCACACTATTTTAAAACCAATAACATCAAGGGGAAAGTCATCATTCTTGACCCAAGAGTAAAACCAGCTGCTAAACCGGCTTCATTTTTAAAAGCTTTTAAAGAGTTCTATCCTGATATTATTGAATACCATTCTCATACAAACTTTAAAGATGTTGACTTTAAAACAAAAACCATTACTGTTGAGACTTTTAATAAAAAAATCGTTGACTATGAAATCAAAGAAATAGCCTTTGAAGAAGCCTCTATCATCCCACCAAACACTTCAAGTAAACTTGTCAAAAAAGCAGGACTTGCAACCTATGCACAAGGGTGGGCAAAACTACAACAACCAACCTTTAGATCAGTCAGTGATGATAGAGTTTATATTATTGGAGATGCCCAAGGGGAGTACCCTTATCCAAAATCAGCCCAGATGGCAAACTCATGTGGGTATTTAGTTGCAGCAGAATTAACCAATCGTCTAAAAAACGAAGGGTTCAAATACAAAACACACTTACCAGGAAATGTCTGTTACTCTATGCTAACTGATAAACACGCAGTTTCAATTTCACACCTTTATGAGTATACAGACAAAGTTCACGTAACAACCATCACCTCGGATATTGATACTTACACTGCAGATGCAGCTAACGGTTGGTATTTTGGTCTAATGGAGGATATACTTGCAATAAAAGCTTAAGGGAAAAGCTCCTTAAGTTTTTATCATCTTCACTTTAAAAAGTTATGTTATAATCTTTAAAGCCTGTGAATTTAAGGAATAGCTTATGAAAGAGATTGCTAAAAAATTCATTCAAAACTACTTTGAAACGCTGATTATTCATCATACCAATATTTTTGGTATCCATGAAGATGCCAATTTATCCAAAATAAATTTTATCACCTACCATGAAGATATTTTTGCTTTTGTTAATTTAGTGTGCCAAATTGACGAAAGTTTAGAAGATGAATTTTTAGATGTTTGTTTAGATGATATTATCAACCTTTTACACTTTATCAACTCCCTTTGCAACGACCAACAACGTTTAGAGATTATCTATGCAACTTTTTTAAAAGAGCATCGTGATACTTATGAAAAAAGTGAGGTTTTAACAATCTTTAAAGACGAATTCATCTTGCATCAACAAATCTTCAAGGAACTACTCAATACAAAATTTTTCTATTTAGATAAGTACCTTTGGCATAAAATTAAGAAATCTAAAGAGTTACGACAACTTTTAAAAATAAAAAACTTAAGAGATCTTAACGGCACAATTGACTATTTAAAACACACTATTGTACGAAAATCATATATGCGTTTAGATTACTCCTCTTTTCATATTGATTTACATAAAAAATATAAAGCATCCGATATTGTATATGTTAAATCATTAGCAAATAAAGAAGAGAGTTCTCAAAATAAAGAACCTTTAGAGCAACTCATACGTTACAAAAACCATATCCCTTATTTTAAAGATATTGAAGAAGAGGATATTAGAGAAATTGTAAAAGATGTAAGATTTTGTCACTACAAAGAGCATGAAACTTTAATTAATGAGTTTGATGATAGTAAAGAGATTTTCTTTTTAGTTGAAGGTGAATGTCGGGTGAGTCTACGGCGAAGAACTTTAGGAAAAATTGAAGCAAAAACTATCTTTGGTGAGTTTGCGTTTATTACAAAAGAGCTTCGTAGTGCCACGGTGAAAACTAATAAACATTCTATCATTATTAGTTTTCATTTTGATTTAAAATCCTTTGATAAAAACCCTTGTCTCTTTTCCCAACTTTATAAAAATATCTCTGCAGAATTAGTCAAAAAAGTTTATAATATCAATCAAAAAGATATTCCTCTATTTTAACGTTTTACTAAATTATCCACATGCGTATTAAGTTTTTTAGTATGTAAAAAAGATTGTTCCCGATTGTTTAAAGAGGCTTTTTTAGAAGAAGGTATCTCTTTTATCTCCTCTACTACTTTTTCTTTATACTTCTCTTTGTTTTTTTCTTCATTTTCTTGCGTTTTAAAGAGTCGTAAAATCAACAAAACAGATAAGGCAATATTGAAAAAAATCACGCCCCATTTTAAAGGCAATAAAATATCCAGATATTCTAATTTATCACGTAAGGTCAAGTACTCAACAATATCTGCATAAATCCATTGAGAGAAAAGTACAATTGAAAGTAGTAATACGACAACCATAACCGTTTTTCTAAACTTATAAAGGTGGTACCAAAGCAAAGCTGATTTAACTTGTCTAAACATAAAATAATCCTAAATTAAGAAGTCCAAACCAAGCACTGCAAGTGCAGCTACTAACGATTTTGTTTTTAAATCATCAATAATTTTTCGCTCTTCATCTGCAATAATAACTTCTAACTCTTCATCACTAAAATCGTCAAAACTCTTATGGTTTTCGGCTAACCTAGCTTTAGTTGCTAAAATAGCTTTTTCTCGAATCTTTAAATTGATTTTATCTTTAACACTTTCACTTTTTATGCGTGCAAGACTAAAGCCTTTGTTAAACTGCTCTTTGGTTAGATTTATCACTGATTCTGATTTCTCTTTTAGTTGGGATATTTTCATTGAATACCTTATTTACATTTATGAACTATTATACACAATTAGTGTTAACGAAAAGTTGTTCAAAAAATGATACTTATCAATTTTTATTCTAAACTTTTTGATATAATTAAATCAAATTATAATTATAAGGATAATTTATGAAGTTACTAAATGCACTTATTGTTGTAGGTTTACTTTCAACGGCTAACGCTCAGTTAACGCAACAAAGCGATAATATTATCAAAGATTCAAAGACCAATTATCTTTGGCAAGATGACACGTCAGTAAAAACAAACAAACTAAACTTTAACGATGCAATCAACTACTGCAAAAATCTTGAACTTGATGGTATCAAAGGATGGGAACTTCCAGGTTTCTTAGAACTATTCTCTATAGTCAATCCAAAACTTTATAACCCAACACTTTCAAAAGAGTTTCAAAATATCACACCAAGTAACTACTGGAGTACCAAAACTTTTGGTCACGGAACAAGTAAAGAAGCCTTTGTGATTGATTTTAAAGCAGGTGGATTTAACCGTATGAAAATGCATGACGCTTATTTAGTACGGTGTGTTAAAAA
>CAZIES010000019.1:24468-26075 GCA_964538295.1 uncultured Arcobacter sp.
CTAGGTGCTTTTTGCCCTTCAATACCTACGGCATTTAAATTTAAAAGTAATAGACAAATTAGTATTAATAGTCGCATTTTTTTTCCACTATTTTAGATATGCCATTTTAGACTCTTATTGTGTAGTCTATGTTAATTTATCCATAAGATTAATTAAGCATAGTGTACAATAGCAAAAATTTTATTAGGAAGCTTCTATGAAAAAACCTATCATTGCCTATCAAGGTGTTGAAGGTGCCTACTCCCACCTATCGTGTCAAAATGTTTTTCCCAATGCCGCTTCAATAGCGTGTGAAACCTTTCAAGAAGCGATGCATTTAGTCGAACAAGAAGAGGCAGACTTTGCCATGATTCCAGTAGAAAATTCAACTGCAGGAAGAGTGGAAGAGATTTATCGGCTTATACCAAAGATGAAACTGCATATTCAAAGTGAACACTTTGAACCAGTTAAGCACTGTTTATTAGCCCTAAAAGGGGTGCAGGCAAATGAGTTGAAATATGTTTCATCGCACCCACAAGCTTTAGCACAGTGTCATTTAAATATAGGCAAACTTCATCTTGAAGCAATAGCAAAGTTTGACACTGCAGGCTCAGCTAAAGAGTTAATAGAACTGCAAGATAAAACCCATGGAGCAATCGCCTCAAGTCTTTCTGCAAAACTGTATGATTTAGATATTTTAGACAGTGATTTTGGTGATCATCATGGAAATACCACACGGTTTTTGATTCTTTCAAAAGAGAACTCTATTCCAGAATACAACAAAGATGAATCCTATATCACCTCACTGGTTTTTAAAGTAAGAGATATACCCTCATCCCTGTACAAAACCCTAGGTGGTTTTGCAACTAACGGAGTCAATCTAATAAAACTAGAGAGTTATTCCATACCAGGGAGTATGAAAGCTACACAGTTTCATATTGATATTGATGGGCATACCAGTGAGAAGAAGTTGCAACTTGCGTTAGAGGAACTTGATTTTTTTGCTAAGGATGTGAAGAATTTGGGGGTTTATAAGAGGCATGAGTATAGGGATATTATGAAAACGTATAGCAATAACTAAAATTTTATGAGTTGTTATAAAAAGATTCATTAAATATTTGGGCTTAGTATCGCAAAGAGGAGTACCTCTTTACTCTACTTACTTTTGTGTTTACGAAAAGTAAGCAAAAAAAACTGCCGGTTGTCAAAGCCCTTCGGGTTCCTAAAATTTTAAAAATTTATTTTCTACGCTCATAACTCATTACAAATGTGCATTTAGCACATTTTCCATTCAAACATGAATCGCTTTTCTCCGAAAAAAATCTTCAAAATTTTAGCTTTGACAAAGGCAGGAATACATTCTTCCCTCATTATTTAATCAAGGATACTTTCAACAACTTTTCAAAAAGGGAAAATATTGCAACAAAAGAAACATTCACCTAACAGCGAAGCTACTGGAAAAACCTTTTTATCTGCAAGCAGAATTAACATGGTTACTATTTGTGGTTTAACATGTGGGATCGTAGCGAGTAAATTCTTCGATAAAAGTAGCAAAAGCGTGACTCACACAGTTAGCGAAAGAGAGTTGCCACCTTAAAACCTAATAAAATTTATTTGTTTTTTAGATT
>CAZIES010000020.1:0-26049 GCA_964538295.1 uncultured Arcobacter sp.
GACTTTTAACATTTATTTTAACACTCAAATCTTTGAGTTGAGTATAGAGAACATCATGGTGTTCTTGTTACTCAATTTCCTGGTGATTATAGAGAAGTGGTCATACCCAGCTCCATTCCGAACCTGGAAGTCAAGCACTTCATCGCTGATAATACTGCAGGGTCCCCTTGTGGAAACGTAGGCCGTTGCCAGGTTTGAGTATTGCTATTCTAAAAAAGTCTATGACTTTTTCAGAGTACTGCAAGTTTTTTACAAAGCTTTTATCTTTTTCCATATCATTGGATTAGGATAAGAGCTTTTTTTATGTCTGATTTTCCTATCCAGTAATACTTGTTGTGATTTACAAAGGAGTTTTTAATTACTATTTTTCATCTAAAATAGTCTCTATCTCTTTAATTGCTTCTTCATTTTTAAGGCTAAATTTTACTTCTATACGTCTTGATGCTTCCTTATCTTCTATATTGTTTTTATTAAATATTGGATCAAGGTAAGAACGTCCGCTAGCAACTAAGAGTTGTTGTAGTTTTTCTTTTTCTTTAAAGTTTAATGATAGTAAGAACTGCATAACAGAATAGGCACGTTGTTGTGATAAATTGAGGTTGTAAAAAAACGAACCTTTTGAATTTGTATGTCCTTCAATGATAATTTTATCAATGTGTTGGTTGATTTCTTTATTTTCTAAGATTGTATTTAAATATTTAAATAGTTGATTTTTTAAAGATTGTTTTGCATTATCTTTTAAGAGGTGTTTCCCTTCATCAAATAAAATATTTGAAGAGAGTCTTATAGCACCATTTTTGGGATCAATTTGTATTTCTTTTCCTAGGGAATCTTTTAAAATAGTGATGACTTTAATTTTAAGACCTGTTAGGTTTTTGATTTTTAATTTTGTCGTTTGTAAATCTTTGATAAATATCTTTTTCTCCTCTTGAGAAGTTTGAACTTTTTCTTTAAGAGTAAGAATTTCATTATCCAGTTTTATATTTTTTTCTTTAAAAGATTTAATAAGATTCTCTTTGAGTAAGATTTGATCAAGAATTTTAGAAAGTTCTTTATCTTTTAATTCAATTACTTCTTTTAAATTGACTGTCTCCTTGCTTTTTAAATCAAGTTGGTTTAAATAACTTTGGATTAAATCATCTTTTTTTATAAGGTTTAGTTCTTGTTGTTTATTAGAGGTTGTTAAGTTACTAATTTTCTTATCAAACTCTTTATTTGATGCTTCAAGATTTTGAATTATATTTTTTTTAACAAGTAATTCATCAAGGAGTTTTTTAAGTTTTTCTTCTTTATTTTTTAAAGTATCTTTGGTTGCAAGAAGTGCAGTTGAAAGAGTTTCATTTTCACTATTTTTTGCAGTAATTATTTGTTTATTGTTTTTAATCTTTTCTATAAACTCATTTATTAATGTCTCTTTTTTATAGAGTAGTTCTGTTTGTTTGTTTAGTTTATTTAAATTTGTTGTAAGTGCCTCTTGAAGTTTTTTATTTTGAGTAAGGGCTGCTTTAAGTAGTTCTTTGTTGTATTTTAGTTTATCAGTAATAGAGCTTAGTGTTAACTCTTTTTCTTCAATATCTTTAAATAAATCTGTAATCTCTTGTTCTCTTTTTGCTAATTTATCTCTATTTTTTTCTAAGGCACTACTTTTATCTTGAAGGTTTTTTTCTAAAATAGTAGACTCACTTTCAAGTAGGGAGTATTTGACAATGATAGCACCTATAAGTAAAATAAAAACAAAGAGGAGTCCTGCCATTAAATCTGCATAAGATATCCAAAAGTTGGTGTTATTATCTTTATTCATCTTTTATACTTTCTTTATCATAGTTAACTAAATCTTGTCCAAAGGCTCTTAAGTCTCGAGAAACTAGCTCAAAAGAGGAGAGAACAGTATAAATTTCAGATTTCATTGCTTTTGTGAAGTTTGATACTTCTTTTATTGATGCTTCTGATTGCATATTAACTTGTGCTATCATTTTTTGCAGGTTATTTAACTCTTCCATAACATTCGTTTGTTGGGTTGTACTTTTTTCAAAATTTGCAAGAATATTTTCATATTTTTTGAAAAGTACAGTTTCTAAGTTGTTATGTTCATTATTGAGTTTTTGAATTACGTCAATTTTTGATTGGGCTATATCATCAAGGTTCTGAATGAATTCTGGTGTTGTTAAATTTTCTATTTTTTGTAATAAGTTTTGATTTTGACGTTGATTTTCTACAATAGCTAAAATATCTATTTCCTCTTTTGTCCAGATTCGATTTTGATACTCTTTTTTTATGTTATTGATACTTTTATCAATTTTACTTAAGCCTCTTTTTTCAAAAAAGACCCACCAGATGGAGAGAAAAATACCATAAATTGATGCATAAAATGCAGTTCCTACACCCGTTAAAAGGATAGTAATTTCTTTATCTAATGCCTCTTGTGATTCAACGGAGAAGTCAGGCATGGAAATAGCAATGGCAACAAAGGTTCCTAGAATACCTAGTGTAGGAAATATAGAGCTTGCAATACTTGAAAAGTTATCATTACGTAAGTTTTTTAAAAAGGTTTCAAAAAAAGGTTCAATTGAACCTATAGATTTTTTTTTGTTAGCAATTTCAAGTTCATTATTTGAAAGGTAAGACTCTATGTTTTTTTTTGTTTTCTCTAGCCCATTGATATAGTGACAAAAAGAGTACCAGGCATTGTGTTGAATAAAGAAGATAAAAATAAAGAAGATTAATCCAACAATAATAACTGAGTGTATATCACTTTTTAAAGGAATGAATCTTAAATAGCCTGCAACAAGTGCACTATAAAGTAATAATGGGATTAAAAAAATTATAAAAAAACGAGGGAAACAAGTGACTTTTTTTTCTTTATTTGTAGTCATTCTAAATCCTTTTTAATGATTTAAAATTGTAGCATAATATAGAGCTGAACATCAAAGAAAATTATCGAAGTTAGTGTTAATAAGGTCCTTAAAATTATGATTTAAAGGTTATATTTTTGTTTTGTTTTTTATGGCTCTTTCTTTAAGCAGTTCTTGAATATTCATTCTATGACACATTTTAATACCATATAAATAAATAATCCAAGAAACATAAATCCAAAGAAAGGTAAAAAGTAGTGTTGCCATGGAACCATAAAGAGTGGTATAGGTTTGATTATAAAGCACATAATAAACAAAAAGATTCTTAGTAATAGAAAGAATAATTAAGGTTGTTAAGGAAGAGTATACGGCTGCTTTCATAGTAATATATCGGTTAACAGTTAGTTTAAATAAACTTAATATAATTGTCCAGGCAAAGATAAATGTTATGACATAATCAAAAATGGTATTGTTATAAAATGATGTTAATAAAATGTAGGCTGTAAAAACAATAGGTAAAAGTACAATAAATGATAAGTAAAAGAAAAAAGAGGCATGAATTGATTTACGTTTTGTTTTATGAATTTTATTGACGATATATTCATAGTCTTTAAAAAACATAGTAAAAACGAAAAGAGTATAAAAAATACCAATCATTCCTAAACTGTCTGCGTTGGAAATATAGCTTTTAAAGAGTTTAATAAAGTTTTCTGAGTGGGTTGGATTAAGTAGTTCTAGCATATAGAGTGTAAACATATCAAGATATTGAGAAAACTGTTCTAAGTTGGAAATAATAGCAATAATAAGGGTAAATATAGGTAAAACAGAGAAGATGGTAAAAAAACTTAAACTAGCTGCATAATAGGTAGTATCATCGTTGAAAAAGGAATCCAACGCTTCAAGGAGTTTACGCCAAGGTTTTTTTACATCTTCTTGTTCAAGCATAACTGCTTTCCTTTTATACTAATAGATACGAGTTATATCTTTAGTATACTATAATCCCATTTTGAATGGATTTAAAATATTATTTGGATCAAAAGCTTTTTTAATGCTTCTAAACAGTTCAATCTCTGCATCATTAAAGGCAATATTCATAAAAGGTGCTTTTGATAATCCAATACCATGTTCTCCTGAGAGTGTTCCTCCCATATCACATACGAGTTGAAAAATCTCTTCAATGGCTTTGTGCCCATCGTGCATCTCTTGTTTATTGTTTTTATCTTTTACCATAACATTAACGTGAATATTTCCATCACCTGAATGTCCAAAACATGGCACTTTAAAGCCATATTTATCACCAATTTTATAAATCTCTTCTAATGCTTCAGGAAGCTTTGAACGAGGTACAGAAATATCTTCATTAAGCTTTTTTGTTCCATACACCATAGTTGCAGGACTTGCATTTTTCCGTGCAAACCAAAGTTTATTGGCTTCTTCTTCATTTTGAGCAATGATAAAACCATTAGAACCATTTTCTTCAAATGATTTTTTTAATGTTTCAAGTTGAGCTTGTACTTCTTCTTTTGAGTTTCCATCAACATCTCCAACTAGAATTCCACCAGCTTCTTGTGGTAGTTCAATATCAGGAAATTTTTGTTTAAGTGCATCAATAACTAAGGCATCTAAAAACTCCATAGCTACAGGGTTTGCACCAGCAGCTAGAGATTTGAATACGGCATTCATTGCTTTTGTTACATCAGGAAAAATACCCATGTAGGTTTGTTTAAATTTTGGTTTTGGTATTAGCTTTAGGGTGATTTCTGTAATAATTGCTAAAGTTCCTTCTGAGGCGATTAAAATACCCGCAGTGTTATATCCTGCTACATCTTTAATAGTTTTTTTACCTGCAGTAATAATTTCTCCATTTGGTAAGACTGCACGTAGGGCAACAACATAGTCTTTTGTAATACCATATTTTGCTGCTCGCATACCACCTGCATTTTCTGCAACATTTCCACCTAGAGTACAGTAGAGCTCACTTGCAGGATCTGGTGGGTAAAATAAACCCACTTCTTCAGCTGCCTTTTGAAAATCCATGTTAATAACACCAGGTTGAACGCGACCTAACATGTTCTCCATATCAATTTCTAGAATTTGATTCATGTATCGCTCAAGGGAGAGAATAATTCCACCATGAGAAGGTAGTGCCCCACCAGTAAAACATGAACCCGCACCTCTTGGAACAATAATAATTTTATGCTCATTACAGATTTTCATGATTTCTGAAATGTCTTGTTCGTTTCTTGGAAAAACGACTGCATCTGGTTCAAAGCGTTCTCGTGTTGCATCATAGCAGTAGGCGATTAAGTGAGCTTTATCACTCTTTACATTCTCTTCACCTACAATTTGTTTAATCTCTTCTAAGTGAGCTGGATTAATCACTCTGTTACTCCTAAGATATTTTTATAATAAGCGGTATAGTTTGTTTTACTATTTTTGCTTACATTTTTTGCTAAATCACCATAAAGAATCTCTTCTTCACTTCGTTGATCATCTTGAAAAAAGTCTAACAATCCAAATAGGTTATTCCAAGCGTTATCCAATACAGAGGCTTCAATTTTTTCAATTCGTGTGTAAAATGGCATTTTAGCTTCACCTGGAATATATGAAAGAGGTTTAGTTCCTAAGATAGTAAAGGTTTGTGTATCAACAATATAAACTTTAGACTCTATTACAAAAAAGATAGTTCCCATATTTTGAGCTAAGGCATACTCTTGGATATCATTTTTTGTTGGGTGTGGGGTTGTATTAACTTTTAAATATGCTGCAAACAGGTCAGTATGTGGGAAGTTATTGTTTTTAAACTTTTTTCTCACATTTCTGAAACTTTCAGAGTTTGGTGCAATTAGAAGTGATTCGTCATATAAGTAGTTAAGCATAAATCGGTCACCATTTTGTGGTTTTCTATTTGATGTAGGAATAGCATTTTGTTTTAACCCAAGAAAAGGGATAAATTTTAATGTTGATGATGTAGGTGAAGTCTCTTGAACATAAGCACTTGATACAATAAGTGTTTTACCATTGTCATATTTATGTTCAATGATTCCACTTTGACCCACTTTTAAATTTCCAATATTTATTTGTGCACTGTTTTTTGATACATTAGTAATAAGAATATCAGATTTATCAAACTTGATAGGTTTTGTTGATTGGATATTTTTTTGAACCTCATTTTTTTCTATGGATACAGGGTTTTTAGTTGTTAATACATAAGAGTAGTTAAGTCCCTCTTTTGATGGTTTAATTAAAATATCTTCAATAAACCAACCTTTTTCTTTCATCTGTTTTAATGAAAATTCACCATTACATTCACCTCCATTTAAAGGAGTTGTTTCAATTGTAGAGGGTTTCCCCCAGCTATTTTTATGACAAATCGTTGTTTTTGCATAGATATTTTGTGCAAGTAAAAGTGATGCACTTATAAGTAAGAGTTTTGTTTTATTTATATGTTTCATTCATTTTTTCCTTAGTTTGCTTGTAATTGTGTTAATGTCTCTTTTACCTCATTAACATGTAGAGTTTCAAAGGTTTCACCATTTTTCTTTCTTTTTTTACGAACGTTTACTTTTGTCCAAGCTGCAGCAATATTACCCTCAGGGTTAATAATAAAGGTACTTCTTACAACGCCCATGGATTCTCTACCCATAAATTTTTTAAGTTGCCAAACACCATAATCTTCACACATTTTCTTATCAACATCAGCTAGAAGCGTAATTGCTAAATCTTTTTTTTCTATAAAGTTTCTATGTTTTGCTGTTGTATCAGGACTAACTCCTAAAATAATGGCATCTAAATCATCAAAATCAGGTAAAGCATCTGTGAAATCACATGCTTGAGTTGTACATCCTGGGGTGTTATCTCTTGGATAAAAGTATAGGACAATCCATTTTCCTTCTAAATCTCGTAAGCATATCTCTACATCATCTTGATTAGGTGCACAAAAAAGTGGTGCTTTAGAACCTACTTCTAACATCATAATTTCCTTTTCATTGGTTCCCAAGAAAAAGGAAACCTATTAATTTCTTTCTTCTTTTTAGTATAGGAAATAAATTCCTCTTAAAAGAAGCAAAACCTAAAGAGCCTCGCAAGAGGCTTTAAATAATTATTTTATAGCAATAAAAGTTGCAAAGTTGACCCATTTAAAAAGGGTTTCACAATGAGTAAATCCAGCATCTTTTATCATTTTTCTATTTTCATCTTCACTGTAAGGGATAAGTACATTCTCTAAAGCTTCACGTTTTTGAGCAATTTCAAATTCACTGTATCCTTGTGTTTTTTTAAAATCATAATATTCATCAATACACTGTTTATTAAGTACCTTATGTGGCGAGATGACCTTTTCACTAAAAATAAAAACACCTTTATCATTTAAGGAGTCATAAATTTTAGCAATGAGTTTTTCTCTTTGTAAGGGTCTTATAAATTGTAATGTATAGTTTGAAATAATTAATTGTGCTTGTGTTAAATCTGTATCAAAAATATCTGATTCGATGAGTTTTATATCGACACCAAAAGCTTTACATTTATTGGCTGCTCGATCTAACATCGCTTTTGAATTATCAATACCAATAAGTTCTAAATTTTTATCACAATGTTTAGAGAGTTCTATAAGCGTTGATGCTGTTGAACAACCTAAGTCATAAACCTTATGATTATCTTCTAAAAACTTTAATGCAAAGTTTATGGTCAGGCGTTGCATCTCTTTGTAAAAAGGTACAGACCTATTGAGCATATCATCAAAAACAGAGGCAACTTCTTCATCAAATTCAAACTGTTTTTGAATTGATTTTTCAAACACTTTATCAATCATGTAGATATTTTAACTAAATAAGGTTTAATTGTTATTTATCAATAGATTGAATTACAATATTTAGATTTTTGTTATAGGAGAAACAAGTTGTTTCATCACAAGCTTGGAAGAGTTTTGTATCTTCAGTTTGTGTGAGTAAAAATGGGTATTTAATTTTGCTAATTTGAGCGGTTTTTTTAAGTAGATTTTTTTTGTTAGATTTTAAAATGATGTCACCATATTGAATACGTAAAAGTGCTCTTAAGCTTTCAGGATGTTTATCAAGATTATGAAGTATTTTGTTTTTTTGTTCATTTATTATCTTTTTACTTGTTTTAAGAACTTCTAAATCATTTGTTAGATTAGCTAAGGTTAGTCCATTATGAAAGTGTCTTGCTATGGGTGCGACATAGTATCTATCGTTAAATGAAACTGGGTATTTTGTATCTTTAGTTAAATACCATTGGTTATTGATATAATAGTTTAGATTGGTTCTTTTATAAAGCATTTGTGCTAAAGATAAATACTCTTGCTTATAGGTGCTTTGATAAGCTGTTAACATTAAATCAACCAGAAATACATAATCCTCAAAAAGTGCCTTTTGTGTAGGGAAACGATAGTCAAGTTTTTTATGAAAGAGTTGATTATTCATATAGAGACGTTTAAGTAAAGATGTTGTGGATTCTTCTGCCATTTTAAGATATTTTTTATCTAAAGTTGATGCTTTATAGAGTGCTTTTATCATAAGTGCATTCCATGAAGTAATGACTTTTTTATCGATAAATGGTTTGTCTTTTTTTTCACGTATTGTTTTTAAAACTAGACGTGCTTTATGTAAGTTTTTTGGAGTTTTTTTTTCGGGATATGATATATAAGGATTACTTCTTTGCTCTTCAAAGTTACCAGATTTTTCGATACCTAAATAATCAAGTAGCTGTTTAGAGTTTTTTATTTTTGCTTTTTTTAAGGCATGGCTAGCTTCTTTATAGTTGTAGGTATAATAAAAGCCCTCTTTTTTTTCATTGTCTTTATCTAAACTATCAGCATCACTAGCACTATAATAGAGTTTTTCTTGATTCCTAAAAAGTTTATTAGTTAGTTTTATTGTCTGAATAATAGCTTTTTTGAAGTGTGGGCTTTTAGTGTGATGGTATGCTTTTACATAAAGAGGAATCAGTTCAGCTTGGGTGTATAACATTTTTTCAAAATGGGGTATTACCCAGTCTGCATAAACACTATAGCGGTAAAATCCACCCTCTATTTGATCAAATATTCCTCCATTTACCATTGCTTTTAGGCTATCATATACCATTTCAAAAGCCTTTTTATTATTGGTAAGTTGTGCAATATCGTGAATCACGTTTAAGTGAGTTGCTAAGGGAAACTTAGGTTGTTTGTCAAACCCCGCATAGATATCATCATACCTCTTTTGCATTTGAGTAAGAAAATCATCACTTAAGTTTGTGGTAATGATTTTATTTTCTTCTTTGAGTGCAATTTTTTGTGCATAGGTTTCTATCTCATTAAAAAGTTGCTTATCTTTTTGGGCATATCGCTTGGCAATTCTTGGTATAAGCGTATTCATCCCTTCAACCCCATACTTAAAAGTAGGTGGAATATATGTAGTGATATAAACAAGATTTAGGCTTGGTGTTAAAATAACGTTAAGGGGCCAACCATTACGTCGTTTTGAAACTTTTTTGAGAATCTCTTGGTACTTCGTATCAATGTGGGGCATCTCTTCTTTATCAACTTTTATAGCAATGTAGTTTTTATTGATGACTTTTGCTAACTCTTCATTTTCAAAAGATTCTTCATTCATCACGTGGCACCAGTGGCAAGTGCTATAGCCAATGGATAGAAAAATAAGTTTGTTTTGTTTTTTTGCAAGAGTTAAACTATTTTCATTCCATGCATACCAATTAATTGGATTGTGTGCATGTTGAATTAAATAAGGTGACTCCTCTTTTATAAGAGCATTTGTGTATTTATATTGAGCGAACAGTGGTAAAGTGAGTAATAAGATAAATAGCAATTTATTCATACACAAAAGCTTAACAAAAAAAAGTTAAACTCTAGCCATTATTTTTTATTATAGAAATGAATTATATCTACGAATATATAATTAAAGGGGAGAACAGATGTTTAAAAATTTGAGTTTTAGTAAGAAGTTACTTTTTAGTGTTTTAACTGTTTTAATAATTTCATCGGCTATTTCAACTTATTTAATTTCAAATAAAGCTTTTAAAGGAAGTGAAAAAATTTCTGAAGATTATGTTCATCAACTTGCGGTATCAAATGCTTTAGAAGTTAAAGGTGATTTAGAAAAATCTATTGTTTTAGTTAAAACCTTTACTGCTTCACTAGAGACTGCACTTCGTCAGAACCAACATTATAGCAAGGAGACTATGGTTGAACTTATGCGTTCAATTATAAATAAAAACCCTTATATTGTTGGTGTTTGGCTCTATTTAGAACCTAATGCTTTTTATGAAAATATTCCCTCCATGGCAGGACGATATGCCCATGATAAAACGGGACGTTTTTCTCCTTATGTAATGAAAAATGGAAGTAGTATTGATCTTGTTTGGCAATATCCTGTACTAAAGCAAAACCCTTGGGTTTTAGAACCTGAACGTACTGGAAAAGAGTTTATTACAGAACCTTATAAATTTAAAGTTGATGGAAAAGATGTTTTAAATACGACTGTTTCTACGCCAATGTATCATAATGGAAAGTTTATTGGGGTTGTTGGAATTGATATCTCTTTAGATGCGATTGTTCAAAGGGTTTCTAAAATGACAATTTTTGATAAGGGTTTTGGCTTTATTATTTCAGCAGAAGGAACAATTATTGCTCATCCTAATGAAAAGCTTTTAGGTAAAAAAATCAAAGAAGTATTTAAAAATAGAAAAGACATTCAAATGACAAGTTATATTACAAAAGGAAAGGATTATAGTTTTGAAAAGTTTATTAATAATGATTTAACCTATAATCATCTTAAATCCTTCTCTTTGGGCAATTCCAATGTCAATTGGGGCTTTGGATTAACTGTAATTGAAGATGAGTTCTTATCTGATGCATATACCATTGAAAACTTTGCAATTATTGCAAGTATTATTTCTGCTTTATTAGTTGCCTTTGTCGTTTATATAAGTACGCAATTACTTAATAAAAATCTTACTAAAATTAGTGCAGGGCTTAGCGACTTTTTTGATTTTTTAAATAAAAAAAGTACACAAACATCTAAAATAAGCATTGAAAATAATGACGAATTTGGAGAAATGGCACGGCACATTAACCAAAATATTACCTTAGTAGAACGTAATTTAAATGAAGAAAATACTTTGCTTTTAGATGTAAAAGAGGTCGTAAATGATGTTAATAAAGGATTTATAAAAAAACGTATTAGTAAAAATACACAAGTTGCCTCTTTGGATGAGTTAAAATCACTTATGAATGAAATGCTTGATAATCTAGAGAGTTTTGTTGGTAAAGATATTAATGCTTTATCAACGGTCTTAGAAAGTTATTCCCAATACGATTTTACAAAAGCATTAGATACCCAATCTAGTGGTAAAATAGGTTTACAAATTTCTTCAATGAATAAAATGATTACAACGATGTTAAATTCAAATTTAAAAGATGGAAATACTTTAGAATCAAGCTCTTTAGAGTTAACAACTAATGTAAGAACGCTTAATGAAAATGCAAATAAACAAGCAGCATCATTAGAAGAAGTGGCAGCATCAGTTGAGGAGATTACTTCAAATATTACTGGAACGAGTCAAAAGGCACAATCAATGTTTGAAATTGCCTCAACAACAAAAGAGTCCTCTATTAAAGGAAAATCATTAGCGAATCAAACGGCAAAATCAATGGAAGAGATTAATGAACAAGTAACTTCTATTTTAGAAGCGATTACAGTAATTGATCAAATTGCTTTTCAAACTAATATCCTTTCTTTAAATGCAGCTGTTGAAGCAGCAACAGCAGGTGAAGCAGGTAAGGGTTTTGCAGTTGTTGCTCAAGAGGTGCGAAACTTAGCAAATCGTAGTGCTGATGCAGCAAAAGAGATTAAGAATTTAGTTGAAAGTGCAACTTTAAAAGCGAATGAAGGAAAAGAGATTGGGAACTCTATGATTGAAGGTTTTACTGACTTAGAAGAGAAGATTGTACAAACGAATCAACTTATTAATGATGTGGCAAATGCTGCAAAAGAGCAGACCCAAGGAATGGCACAAATTTCAGATGCAGTGAACCATTTAGATAAGTTTACACAAGAAAATGCTGTGGTTGCAGATAAAACGAATGAAATTGCAAGACAGACTAATGTTATTGCTACAGAAGTTGTTCAAAATGTTCAAAAAAATAGATTTAATATTCAAGCATAAAGAGGATTAGTCCTCTTTATGAAAATAGGATTTGACCTCTTGTATATCAAGGTCGATTTGTTTTCTTAAAGCTTCAAAACTATCAAACTTTTTATTACCTCGAAGTTTTTTGAAAAACTTAATTTGTATATCTTGGGTATGATTGGTAATGTTTTCATTTAAAATATGCGTTTCAACAGCATAGCTTCCATCGGTTGTAACTCGATGTCCTAAAAAGGTAATTGATTCATAAACCTTACTATTTAAAATAGTCTTTGTAGCATAAACCCCTTCATTGGGAAGAAGAAACTCTGTAACATCTAAATTAATTGTTGGCACAAAACTTTTACTACCTAATCCTTGACCTTTAACTTGCCGACCATGAATTTTATATTTTTTACCTAAAAGTGTATTGGCGGTTTTTATATCTCCTTGCTTGATATAGTCTCGAATAACACGAGAGTGCACAGCAATTTTATTAATACTAACTTCATCAATAATTACCACTTCACCATTAAAAAGTTTGGATAAGTCTTTGACACAATGTTTTCTATTTTTTCCAAAACAAAAATCAAAACCAACGACTATTTTTCGAATATTTGGAAACTCCTCTTTGAGTAGCTTAATAAATTGTTCACCCGTAAGATGTTTGATACTATCAAGAACATAGTAATAAACAGGAAACTTCGTATACTCTTGACGAAAACTTTTTGGAGTAAGGTTCGCATAACCTGATTCAATTGCAACAATACCACCATTTTTTGTTAGATTTGAAAAGAGTGTTTGATGGGCAATATGCATACCATCAAAGCCCCCAATAGCTATAGAAGTGATTTGACTTTTATTTATTAAAGTAGAAGAGCTCTTCATTATTTCCATCTTTTCCTTGTAATTTACTCATAGAACTTTTGTTTAAGTTCCAGTGTAGTTGTTGTGTTGTATCTAAAAATTTTTGTCTAGCTAAGGCTATTGCATGGTTATCTTTAACAACACCTTTTTTATCTCTTTTTACATTAACACCAACTTCAAATTGAGGTTTAAAAAGAATGATGATGTCGCCATGTGCTAAACGATTTATATCATTTAAAATATTGTGAATTGATATAAAAGAAACATCACAGGTTACTATATCAAAACTTCTATTAGGATTAAAATTTCTTATATCTGTGTTTTCAAAAAAAGTGATATTTTCAAGCTCTTTAAGGATCGCATGTAGTTGATTACTACCTACATCAACACATGTTACTTTTTTGACATTACCATTAATGAGAATCTGTGTAAATCCTCCTGTGCTAGAACCAATATCGAGGGCTTCTTTATTTGATAAGTCAATAGATATTTCGTCTAAAAAATATTTGAGTTTATAAGCTGCACGACTAACAAAAAAATCTTCTTCTAAAACTTCAAGTTGCATACTCTTTTCTACTTTAAAGGAGGATTTGGAAATGATTTTACCATCAATTTTTATTTTGTTGGCATTGATTAATTCTTGTGCTTTATTACGACTTTGTATATCGTAGTATTGTGTTAGGTATTGGTCTAGTCTCATGAGAAATTATAGTTAAAAATGTATGAAGAGTACTTTAATTTGGTATTGTATATACTTTTGTCATGAAATATGTAAAAGAAGAGTTTTGTGTAACGTATGAAGAGAAAAAATCAAAATTTATAGCCCATCTTTTTCCCTATAATCAATTTGATGAGGTGATGAAGCGATTAAAAGATGAACACCCTAAAGGACGCCATCACGTATATGCTTATCGTTATTTAAATGAGTTTTCTCAAATAGTTGAAAACAGTAGTGATGATGGTGAGCCAAAGGGGACTAGTGGTAAGCCCTCATTGAATGTATTAGCTGGTAATGAGTTGATAAACAGTGCGGTTATTATTGTTCGCTATTTTGGTGGTATAAAATTAGGTACGGGAGGATTAGTGCGTGCTTATGGTGATGCAGTAAATCTTGTCATAAGTAAAGCTGAACTTTTTTTGTATAAATCACTTGTTCAAAGAAAATTACAATGTAGTTATTCCGAACTCTCTAAAGTTGAGTACATGCTACAAAATGCTGGAGTTTTTATTCAAAAAAAAGAGTTTTCTCAAGATGTAATTTTGCACTTAGAAGCTTCAAAAGAAGAATTCTTAAATCTTAAAGAAATGTTACCCCGAAATTTAAAACTAATATAAAAGTCACATAATAATCATCTTTTAATAATTTATTTTATTATGAAATGCTATAATTTTTCAAAGGATTAATATGGCATTGATTTTTAAACTATTATTAATAATATTTTTATCTTATCAAGCGCTTAGTGCTAAACTTATTACTATAAACTTTCAGAAGCTAACAGTTTCAGAACTTATTACGATTACTTCTAAGGTGATTAATAAAAATATTTTACTAACGCAACCCATTGAAGGAAAAGTTGGGTTTGTAGGAACAAAAAAGGTTAATGAAGAAGAGCTTTTAAAAATTTTAGACGCTGTTTTACTGGTAAAGGGTTTTGTATTGCACAAAAAAGATAGCTTTTATACAATTGTTAAACACAACAAAGAACATATCATGGAGGTTGTTAATTTACAAAATATAGAAGCAAAAGAGTTGGTTTCTGTATTAAAAAAGAGTTTGCCTTCTTCTTCAAAAACAGAGCTTTCAGCACTTGAAGATTTAAATTCACTTATTTTAGCAGGAACACAAACTGATATTAATTATTTAAAACTGATGATACAAAAACTTGATAAAAATAAGTCACAGGTTTATGTTAAAGCTAAAATTATTGAGGTTAATAATCATAAAGTAAATCAAATAGGTATAGAATATGGTATTTTACAAGGTAGTTCAAGTAATGGCAAGATAGTCACCTTTTCATCAAAACTTAATAGTTTACAACAACATGCACTCTCTTTTCCTTTGTCAAATTTAGGTCTACCTGTAGCGAGTGTTAATTCAGCTCTTGCGTTAGGAGCCTCTATAAACTTTTTAAAGCAAAAACGTGCTTTGGATATTGTTTCAGAACCCTCTATTTTGTGTTTGAATAATAAGACCTCTTCTATATATGTTGGAGAAAAGAAGTCCATAAAAATTGCAACAACAACCAGTGATACAGGAAATATAAAAGATACCTTTAACAGAGAGGATACAGGGTTGATTTTGAAAGTTACACCACGTATTGCAAATAATAAGAAAGTTTCATTGAATCTGCACGCAGTGTTAGAGAACTTTTCCCAAACAAGTAGTACTAATGAACAACCAGATACGTTTAAAAAAGAGATAAAAACAACAGCAATTTTAAATAGTGGAGAGAGTGTTATTTTAGGAGGTCTCATTGAAAATAAAAAAGAGAAGATGAATGATGATATACCTGTTCTTTCCCAAATACCTCTATTTGGAAATCTTTTTAAAAATAGTCAAGATGTTACGATAAAGAAGAACCTTGTGATTATAGTAACTCCTTATATTATCCCCAAAACTAAAGACTTGACCTATTTGCGTCAACAACTTGCTGAACTTACATTACTTGAAGAGCGTTATTTAGAACAGACTTTACAACAAATAAATAAAAAAAGAATAGTAGAACAAAAGAGTCAAGAAGAGAAGCTAAAAGAAGCGTTGCATAAAAAACGTATGAAAGAGTATTTTGGTATATAGTTAAAAAAGTTATATTAGTGAATTTTCTTAAGAAGATTATCCATAAATTGTAAGTCTCTTGCTAATCTATCGGGGTTTGTTGTTCGTACAATTCTACTGCAATCATTACATAAAATAACAATATTTTCTAAGTTAAAGCCACCTCCATGTTTCATTTGCTTGACAAGTAAGGCATTGGCATCATTAATGGAAATAGAAATACCGCAACGGTTGCACTGTTTTTTATCTCTTAACCATGCTAACTCTTTTCGTTGACTCCAATCAACGGGGAATTTATTATCTTTTTTTAGTTTAGAGTTTTGTTGATAACTTGACCATAAGTGGTTCTCTGGAATACTAGGTTGGGTTTTAAGTTCGTAAGGATAGTTGGCAAATTGGTTAGCTAATTCTTCACTTATAAGTACTTGTTGTCGTTCTATATCTTTTTCAGTAAAGTGTTTTTTTATACATGAAAAATCTATTTGTGCTTTTGGGTAGTTGGATTTAATTGAGGTATAAATATCTTTTATAAATTCACTACTACTTCCCTCTTTATAAAAACGTTTAAAAATCTTTTTTCGGTAAATATATAAGGGCAAAAGAAGTGCTATAATGACTAAAGCAGCGACGATAAAATCAACTTCTAAAATCATTTAGCAACCTCTTTGGTTTAGATTAGTTCAGGAGCAACGATATGTTTATTAAGTGTTTCTTGAACACTAATATGTGATCCATTAACCAGTTTTACTAACTCATTTTTATGTAAAATTGGAATTTTTACGTCTCTTCCTGCAACTCGAGATAACTCTTTTCTATTATAATCAAAAAGATAAAAAAGATCATCATTATCAACAATGAGTAAATCTGCATTTTGGTCAAATGCATCAAGCATAATAGTTGATACTAATTTATAGGTTAAATCTGGATTTACATGGAAAGTATCTAGTGCTAAATCAAATTTTGTTGTTGGTAAGTTTAAGATATTTGCATTTAGTGAGCTTAAAATTGATTGTGTTGTTTCACAAGGATTAATTCCTTCATAATAGGCTAAATTAAAATCTTTAAAATCATGTTTTACTTCATTATTACTATCTGTTTCTCCAAAGTTGAGACGTAATGTATTGTTAATTCTAAAGTTTTGTTCGTTGTTAGAGAGATTTAGTTTCTTTTTGAGTACGTTGATTTTTTCTTCAATATTACTATCTAAATTGTGCACTCTTTGTTCTAAACTTGTATGAAATTCAACACCACACTCTTGTGTTTTTAGTGCTTCTAAAATCTTTTGTTCTTGTTCTGGATATTTTTCAATTAAGTCAGAGGCTAATAGTAAAATAGCATCTCCAATATATTCTTTTTCATAGTTGAGTGTATTTGAAGCGTAAAAGTAAATTTTGTAACTGTTGTATTTCTCTTGAATCTCTTTATCGATATAGCTTTCTAGCATATCTAAGCTTGCAAATTGGGATAATATATTAAATTTTTCATTGAAATCATCTTCATTAATAATAAAATCATTTCGTGCTCGTCGGATACTCATTGGGTCAATGATAATATCTTTCCCAAAACTTTTTCTAATCTCGGCTACGGAGATACTAAGATGGGTATAGACACCATTAATTGCAACAACTGATTTTTCACAATCAACAAAACTAAAAGGCTCATCGTTGTTAATTGTCTTAAAAATATCAAGAAGTGTTTGCTCTTCTTTTACTTTAATATAGTGTTTTGTGTAGTATGGTAAATAGTCTGATGCGTGATCAAATCTAAATAAAGATATTTCAAATTTCATGATCTTTTAACCTCTTTTTAATTCATTAATTAATTGAACCCTCTGAAAAATTCTATATTTATAGCTTTGCATACTTTTGCTTAGTCAAGGCGATAGCTTGAAGTACTAGCTGTAGCTAATGCAAGAGCTAGCAACGCAGTCTAAGTAAAAGTATGTAAAGCCCATAGGGAAGGATAATTTCGGCGATATTTTAAAAAATAAATTCTTGAATTAGCTTTAGCTAGTCCTACAAATTTATTTTTTAAAATATCATCCAAACTTTTTCCTTCTATAAAAATAGAATTTTTCAGAGGGTTCAATTATTTTATTTAACTTTTGCTTAATTTTAGAACTATTATAGGGTACGAGTATAAGAACCATATGATAATGTTTAGAAACTAAGCATATCTTACAATTTTATTCGTTAAATCGTTCTACTTTAGCACCAATAGCTGTGAGTTTTCCTTCTAGATTTTCATAACCACGATCAAGATGATAAATTCTATGAATACTTGTTTCTCCGTCAGCTACAAGGGCTGCAAGAACTAAAGCTGAGCTTGCTCGTAAATCAGTTGCCATGACATCAGTTGCGTTAAGTTTGTTAGGGGTTCCATTAATGGTTGCTGTGTTTCCATTAAGATGAATATCTGCGCCTAATCGCATGAGTTCACTCACGTGCATAAAACGGTTTTCAAAAAGTTTTTCGTCAATAATAGAAGTACCATTGGCTTGGGTGGCAAGTGCCATAAACTGGGCTTGCATATCAGTTGGAAATCCTGGGTATTCAGTGGTGATAATATTAACAGGTTTAATTTCATTTGTTGGAAAGATAGTAATTGCATTATCATTTTCTTCAATTTGAAAGTTCATCTCTTCTAATTTTGCAGTTACTGCTTCAATATGCTCTGGGATGACGTTTTCAATGGTTAATTTAGAGTTAGTAATAGCACCGGCACAAAGGTAAGTTCCTGCTTCAATTCTATCAGGGATAATATCAAAGTCTTTAAACTCTAAAAGTTCACCATTGGTTCCTTCTATGATAAGTTCCGAGGTTCCAATTCCTTCAATCTTTAAACCTGCATCAACTAAGACTTCACAAAGTTGAACAATTTCTGGCTCTTTTGCTGCGTTTATGATGTGAGTTGTTCCATTAGCTAAGGCTGCTGCCATAACAGAGTTTTCTGTTCCTCCTACTGTAACTTTATCAAAAACAATTTTTGCACCGTGAAGACCTTGAGGTGCCGTTGCTTGAATATACCCACTTTTAATCTCAATTTGTGCACCCATTGCTTCCATAGCTTTAAGGTGTAAGTCAACAGGTCGTTGACCTATGGCACAACCACCAGGAAGTGAAACTTCACAGTGTCCAAAACGTGCTAATAAAGGTCCTAGTACTAAAATAGAAGCTCTCATTGTTTTTACAATATCATAGGTTGCTTTTGTATTATTAATATTTAGTGTTGAAATAGATATTTCATTTTTATTTTTAGTGTATTGACTTCCAAGTTTTTCTAAAAGGCTTAATAATGTATTGATATCAACAACATCAGGTAAATTACCTATGTTGATACTATTTTTTGCTAAGATAGTACAGGCTAGTAAAGGAAGAGCAGCATTTTTTGCTCCTGAAATTTTTATACTTCCTTGAAGTTTATTACTACGACTAATTTTTAAATATTTCATTGGTTTCCTATTAGTTTATTTGTGTATCATTTTCAAGATAAATTGATTGGGTTGGGAAGGCAAAGGCTGAGCCATTGTCTTCTATAATTTTCATTAGTTTGAAGTTAGTTTCTTCTCGTACGCGCATATACTCTGCCCAGTTAGTTGATTTGGTAAAGAAATAACAAAAAATTCCTAAAGAGCTGTCATTAAAGTCTGTAAAATAGATATGAATGGTTTCTTGGTGAATGTTTACATCATTTTGAAGCATAGCTCGAATATCATTGACAATTTTTTGCATCTGTTGTGTGTTGGTGTTATAGGTAAGTCCTAAAGTCATTTTAATACGACGTTTACCCATTCTTGACCAGTTTAAAATTTCACTGTTTGCTAAACTTGCATTAGGGACTGAAACAACAGCTTGGGCAAAAGTTCGTACCTTTGTAGAACGAATCCCTACGGCTTCTACAATACCTTCTACATTGGTTGTTTTAATCCAATCTCCGATAGTAAAAGGTTTATCTGTAAAAATAACTAAGGACCCAAAAAGATTAGCAACAGTATCTTTTGCTGCAAGTGCAATTGCCATACCCACAAGACCTAATGAAGCGAGGAATCCTGTGATATTGTATCCCCATTCTTGTAGAATAGTAATGATAGCTAATGCTGCAATGATAACTTGAATGAACTTAGTGATAAGATTGGCTAAATCTTTACCCAAGTCTTTTGCTTTGAGTCTATTAGAAGATTTTATAATTACTTCAGAAATAGGCTCAACAATTGCATAAATTGCCCAAAAAAGTGCTAAGGTAAAAAGTGATTTTAGGATATTATTGGCAATAAGCTCAAATTTACTTTCAAGTTTGACCATATGAATTGCTAAATAGAAACCAACCGTTAAGAAAAAGAGCTCAAAGGGTTGGTGTAAAGCTTTTAAGAGTTTTTCAAGGGTTGTGGCTTTTACTGTTTGAACAATTTTTTCAAGTAGAGTAAAAAGCGTTTTTCGAACAAGTTTTCTTAAAAAAATAAAAAGTATAACAATAATAAAAGCAATGATAATTTGTCCAATAAAAGTGTTGAAAAATGACATTGACGATGCCTTTTGATTTGAATAATATTTTAACGGAATATTATCATAAAATACTTAAAAAAGTAGGGTGAAAACCATATGGATTTATTATTAGGGTAGTAAAAATTCTATTTGATATAGTTTTCATTAATAGATAAAGAGATTAAACGATTAAGCCTTTTGTGTAAGGTATCTTTGTTGTGAGTAATTTTCTTTAGTTTTTCAAAATCTTCTTTTGTTAGTTTTACTGTAATTTCGACAAAATCAGCATCGCAAAGGAGTTCTTCTTTGGTTATTTTTCTATTTAAACTTTTAGATAAATAGGCGATGAGTTGTGTTACATAGGTTAAGGGAATTCTTTTTCTTGAAAACCATTTTCTTACCATATCATAGGATATATTTGTTAAGTTCTTTGACATCTCATGTGTAGATATATCGTGAGATAAAAGTAGTTGACTAACATTATAATAAAGAATCTCTTGTTCTTTCAAAATCTACCTTTGTGACTAAATGTGACGCTATTGAAAGTATAGCTTTATTTTTTATTTAAGTAAAGTTTATTGGCGTAAGAAAATGAATATTTATTCTTTTGTACGTATGCATTTAATTTAACATTGGATTAACAAACTTTTGATTAGAATTCGCCTTTATAAAAAGGGGATAAGTCTCCTATTAGGATGATAATGGATAGTCAAACCTCTACGGGTATAAAATATATGCTTTTTGCATCGCTGCTTTTTGCCTTTATGGGAGCATTTGCTAAAGAGTTAAGTGACTCTATGAGCTCAATTGAGGTAGTTTTTTTTAGAAATGTTTTTGGTGTCTTTTTAATTTTAATCTCTATTTATCGTAAACCTTTGCAACAAATTGGTGGAAAACCATGGCTTTTGATTTTTCGAGGCTTAGCTGGATTTACAGCACTGCTATTTTTCTTTTATAATATTTCTGTTATTCCTTTAGGTGAAGCAATGACCTTTTCTAAAACATCCACTATCTTTACCGCTATTTTTGCTTATATTTTTGTTAAAGAGAAGTTGGGCTTTAAAGGTTGGCTTGGTGTTTTTGTCGGTTTTATTGGAATCTTATTTATTACAAAATTTGATGGGAGTTCTTTAGATAAAACAGATTGGTTAGGTATTTTAACGGGTGTAGGTGCAGGCTTAGCATACACTTCTATAAGAGAACTTAGAAAGTATTATGATAGTCGTGCTATTGTATTATCTTTTATGGCAATTGGAACAGTTGGTCCTATAATTTTAATGGTAATTGCTGAGTTTTATCAAAACAGTGCTCTTGATTTTATTTTTGCTCCTTTTGTTTTACCTTCTTCTAAAGATATTATCTTTATTATTTTACTAGGAACTGTGGCTACCTTTGCCCAAATTTATATGACAAAAGCATATAGTTGTGCAAAAGCCGGCATAATAGGTACAATATCATATGCGAATATTGCTTTTTCTATACTTTTAGGAATGGCATTAGGCGATGCGTTTCCCGATATTTGGATTATTTTGGGAATTACATTGATTGTTATAAGCGGATTACTCGTTTCTAACAAGAAGGATTAAAATGGAATTATTAATTTTAGATGCTTTAATTATACTTTTTGTGATTATAGTTATTGCTTGGTATGTACATGATAAATATGTACAACGAGATCACCAATTGTTAGTGAATTATCCGATTATTGGACGATTAAGATATGTTTTAGAAGAGGCGCGTGAACCGTTTCGACAATATTTTGGTGATGAAAAATTTTATGAGTCAAAAGATAAACTAGATTGGGTTTATAAAGCTGCACGTGATTTGCCAAATTATGCCTCTTTCTCTCCTTCTCAGCCTTTACCAAAGCCAAAGTGGATGTTACGTCATGCCACGATTGTATTAAATGAAAATGAAGTAGATCAAAAATTTAACGTAACCTTTGGTGAAAATCGTCGAATCCCTTATAATTGCCCCTCTTTTATTGCCCGATCTGCGATGAGTGATGGATCAATTTCTCCAGAAGGCACACGTTCATTTGTATGGGGTTCTCAAATGGGAAATTTCCCTATTAATACAGGTGAGGGAGGATTAACTTCAAACTTTTTTGTAACCCATAGAAATTATAGAGAAGCCTATTTAAAGGTTGTTAAAGGTAATAAGTTTCAACGTTTGATTAAAGATATTGTACTTAAACTTTTTAATTCTGCAATGGCAGCAGATGTTTATCGAAAATTAGTTTTTGGAAAAGACCCTGAAGCTGAAACCTATGTTTTAGATGTTAAAAACAAAGCTTTTTATCGTCCTAATTGGGAAGCCCCTATTGAATCATTCCCCAATGAAGTCCCTGATGATATGCCTGATATTATTTTTCAAATAAGTTCAGGACTTTATGGAGCGCGGGATAAGTTGGGTAATTTTAATGAGGATCGTTATAAGAAGGTGATGAAATTTTGTCGTATGACAGAGATAAAAATAGCCCAAGGGGCAAAACAAACAGGGGGTAAGTTAACTGCTGATAAAGTAACTCCTGCAATTGCTTATTATCGTAATGTAGAGCCTTATCAAAACCTTTTTTCACCTAATCGATTCCCTTTTGCCAACTCTATTGAAGAGCTTTTTGATTTTATTGGACGATTACAAGAGTTATCAGGAAAGCCTGCTGGAATTAAGATTGTAATATCTGACATTGAAAATATTGAACCATACGCAAAAGAGATAGCACGACGTGTAAAATCTGGTGAGCCTTATCCAGACTTTTTAAGTATTGATGGAGGAAGTGGAGGAAGTGCCACTGCTCCTATTGAGATGATGGAGAGAATTGGATTGAATGTTCGAGACTCTATTTATTTAGTTAATAAAATATTAGAACAGTATGAAGTACGTGATAAAGTTAGACTTGTTGCCAGTGGAAAACTCTTAACTCCAGATGATATGATTGTTATTTTATCACTTGGTGCTGATTTTGTACAAATTGCTCGTGGATTCATGATGAGTGCAGGATGTATTCGAGCACGTTATTGTTCAGGTACAACAAAACACCACTGTCCTGTTGGATTAGCAACACAAGATAAAGATAAACGTAAAAAGTTTTTTGTTCATAAACATGCTCGTTATGTTAGAGATTACCATAAAAATCTTTTAGGTGGGGTACGAGCACTTTTAGCAGTTATGGGACTGAGAAACATTTCAGAGCTTGATAAGCATAGGGTAATGTTCTTAGATAGAAACTCAAAAGTACATGATAATGTTGATAAAGTATTTGAAAGAATCTTGGATATTGGTAAAGATTTAGAAGATGAATATCATCATAATGAAGGTAGAATATAAGAAAACATAAAAATAAGGAAGTGCGTCATGAATTTGGATAAAGTTATTTCAGGATTTTTTATTATTATGGCAATGACCATTAACTTTGGTTTTTTTTATGGAGATATAGACTCTTTAGAAACACATAGTAAGTATGAACTATTTGCAGCTATTGTTGTTAATCTTATTGCGACAACCTTAAAACTTGGTGATAAGACACAAATGGGTTCAGTACTATTGGCGACTTCATTAGTTGCAGATATTCAACTAATAGCAGCAGCTACTGTTTGGGCAGTTGCAGCGTATACCTTACCCGTTATGGATAAAGAGGTTATTAGTATGATTATCTCTCTTTCAGGAGGAGCACTATTAGCAAATATTACTTCTGTTGCACTTTATGTGGGAGATACATTAAAAGCAAAACGATAAGTTAAGTTAAAGGACAAGAGCGTGAATAATAATAGCTCCTTGTGGATCATCCTTTATAGGATGCGTCTACCTTTTATTGTCATTATCATTACTTACTGCATTGCCATCATTGGTCTATTACTTATTGATGGTGTAGATGATAAGGGACAGCCTTATTCAATGACAATTTTTGATGCCTTTTATTTTATTACTTATACCGCAACTACTATTGGTTTTGGTGAAACCCCTTACGCTTTTACTTATGGTCAAAAACTGTGGGTAAGTATCTCTATTTATTTGACGGTACTTGGATGGTTTTATGGGATTGGTACCTTGGTTTCTCTTTTGCAAAACAAACTTTTTGCTCAAGAGATAGCTAAAGCAAGGTTTAGACGCTCAGTATCAAATATAAAAGAGAAGTTTATTATTATTTTAGGTTATAATCAAATTACCTCTGAGATTATTAAAAAAGCGATTGAGATAGGGCTTCGTCCGGTAGTAATTGAAAAAGATGAAAACCGAGCCAATGATTTAATTTTAGAAAACTTTACCCCTTCAGTGCCTATTTTATTGGCAGATGTACAAAATGCCAATGCGTTAGTGGATGCGGGGATTAAATTGCATAATTGTAAAGCTATTGTTTCACTATTTGAGAGTGAAACGTTAAATTTTAGGGTTGCTTTAACTTCAAAATTACTTAATAAAAATGTCACTATGGCAATTAAGTCAACCACTAAAAATCATACTGAAAACCTACAAGATTTAGGGGTTGAGATTATTACGGATCCTTTCGAAACTATTGCTAGTGAAATTGATATGGCAATTAATGCTCCTAACCTTTTAAAGCTTGAAAAATGGATTTATGGCATTGCAAACCTTAATACCGCTCTTCCAAAGTTTCCAAAGGGTAAGTATATTGTTTGTGGTTATGGACGTATGGGATATGATATTTATAATGTATTACAAGCAAATGATATTGAAGCAGAGTTTATTGAAGTTAATGAAAAGGTAGCAAAGAATTTTCATAATGATGTTAAAACGCATATTATTGTAGCTAATGCCGATGATAAAGAAGTACTTACAAATGCTGGAATTCATGATGCTGTTGGAATAATAGCTGCAACTAATGATGATACAACAAATCTCTCTATTTTAACAACAGCAAGAAAGTTGAATAAAAAAATCACCACTATTGCACGTGAGAATGAGTTAGATGATGTCTCTATTTTTGAAAATGCTAATATTCATCATATTTTCGTACCTTCAAATATTTTGATTCATAAAACTACTAATGCGTTAATCAATCCTTTATCAGAAATTTTTATTCAAGAATTACCACTGCAAGATGAGGTGTGGGCTGCGAAGTTGGTACGAAAATTAGTTGAAACAATTGATGAAGCTCCATTAATTTTTGAAATGAATATCAACCATCACGATGCTAATGAAATCTTTTATCAGTTAAGTAAAAAACATGAAGTGTTATTAAGTTTATTACGTGTATCTTTACGAAACCGAGAATTAAAGAATAACGTAGTTCCTTTATTGTTAACACGAGATAATGAAAAACTTGTACTCCCTTCTTGGAATGAAAAACTGCAAGTAGATGATAAAATTTTATTTGCATGTGATAGTTATGCAAAGGATGATATGGAGTATATTGCACAAAATAAATATGAGTTTCATTATGCGTATACAGGTTATGAAAAACGAACAATTTTAACAAAGCTTTTTAAACCAAAAACAAACCTTTAACCTCTTACACTCTTTGAAGTCTTTTTTAGCTAAAATAGCCAAAACTACGAGACTTTTAAAGGTGTTTTATGATTATACTTACTGGACCATGTGTATTAGAAGATAGAGATACAGTCATGCAAATTGCACAAAAATTAGAGCCGCTTAGTGTGGATAAAAGAGTTGAATTTTATTTTAAAGCCTCTTTTGATAAAGCCAACCGAACAAGTTTAAGTTCATATAGAGGACCTGGACTTGAAGAGGGACTTAGACTTTTTGAAGAGGTAAAAAAAGAGTTTGGTTATAAAATTGTAACTGATATTCATGAATCTTACCAAGCAAAACCGGTTGGAGAAGTTGTTGATATTTTACAAATTCCTGCATTTTTGTGTCGACAAACAGATTTACTTGTTGCTGCTGCTCAAACCAATTGTAAAATTAATATTAAAAAAGGGCAGTTTTTAGCTGCAGATTCGATGAA
>CAZIES010000021.1:0-25931 GCA_964538295.1 uncultured Arcobacter sp.
GAATATGATAAAATTCATTTTTTAAAAGATAAAGAGTAAAAATGTTACATGAAATAGTAAATTATATTGTTGATACAGTTGGAGCTTTAGGATACATAGGTATATTTTTTATGATGTTTTTAGAGAGTTCTTTTTTTCCTTTTCCTTCTGAAGTGGTTATGGTACCAGCAGGTTATTTAGCCTACAAAGGCGAAATGAATATCTATATGGCTATCTTTGCAGGTGTTGCAGGAAGTCTAGCAGGAGCACTTTTTAATTATTATTTGGCGATTAAATTTGGACGAACTTTGTTGATACGTTATGGACGTTATGTTTTTATCAAAGAAGAGACAATTGTTAAGATGGAAAACTTTTTTGATAAACATGGAAGTATCTCAACATTTTCAGGTCGATTGATTCCAGCGGTTCGTCAGTATATCTCTTTTCCTGCGGGACTTGCCCGAATGAACCTTTTAGTTTTTTCTATTTATACAAGTTTGGGTGCAGCTATTTGGGTGATTATATTAGCATTATTAGGTTATTTTATTGGTGATAATCAGGCACTTATTAAAGAGTATCTTCGATATATTATTGTAGTAATTTTAATCACTTTAGCTGCAATAGGATATTTCTATTATAAGCGTCAGAAGGCTAAACTTTGAAAGCAATTGTAACAGGCTATAGCTCTGGGATTGGAAAAGCAATTTATGAAGTTTTAAAAGAGAGTGGCTATGAAGTAATAAAACTACGTAGTAGACTTGAAGATACGAAAGCATTAGAGAATGAAGTTAAAGAGGTTTTAAAAAAACATGAGATTAATCTACTTGTTAATTGTGCAGGTGTAGGAATTTTTAAACCCCATGAAGAGATAAGTATTGCCAAAATCCAAGAACTTATCAATGTTAACTTAACTGCACCCATTATTCTTTCAAACCTTTGTTTACGAAGTCTAAAAAAGACTAAGGGACATATTATAAACATCGCTTCAGTAGAAGCAACAAGACATTCAAAATTTTCAGCCCTTTACACCGCAACAAAATCAGGTTTGAGAGATTTTGGACTAGCACTTTTTGAAGAGTTACGACGTTCAGATGTAAAAGTCACAACCATTAATCCAGATCTAACAAAAACTAATTTTTTTGATGAATTTAACTTTGAGCCAAGTGAAAGTGAAAATGCACATCTGTTAGCAGAAGATATTGCAAAAGCTGTGGTGAAAATTGTTGAGTTTGATGGGGTGGTCACAGACATAACTGTTAGACCTCAAAGATTAGAAATCAAAAAAAAATAAAAAACAAAAGTTTGAAAAAATGTAGTAATTCCTTATTACATTTATGAGTTTTTATTGACTGAATAACTTAATATTCTGGCTTTGTATCGCAAAGAGGAGTACCTTTTCACTCTATGTCACTTTTAGCGTAAAAGTAACCAAAAACGTCAACGGCTTCAGCGCCATGGGTTCCCTCTCTACAAGTTTTATATTTCTCGCTTGCGGAACTCAAATAAAAACGTGCTTTACTAGCACCTTTTTCTTTTCAAACAGTCCTCAGCTTAATCCGAAATAAAAACTCTTCGTTCGGCGCTTGCAGAGGTTGACAAAGCAGAGATAAGGACATTGGCATATTTTATACCATTAGCCACCAACTGGTGCCATCCTAACAAAACTTCAGGGATGTCTTTCAAAAAGGGAAACAATAACAACAATAGAAATGTCAATCTAACAGCGAAGTTACTGGGAAAGCAAATGGAAATTTTTCAAACGCTAAATGAATAAAGAGAACAAGTTAAATTATCAAGAACAAACGTCAGTAACTGGAGAAAACCTTTTTATCTGCAAGCAGAATTAACATGGTTACTATTTGTGGTTTAACATGCGGGAGCGTAGCGAGTAAATTCTTCGATAAAAGTGACGAAAGCGCGACTCACGCAGTGAGCGCAAGGGAGATTCAGAAGTTTACTGCTGCGTGTGTTATAACTTTAAAGGTAGAACTTTTTTGGTTTAGTATATATAAAGAGAAATTCTCTTTTATATAATATGACGATTATATCGTATAAAATACAACGACGGCAACGCCAGCCCAAACCCAATTGCCCCTAAAATCCACATTGCTTTAAGTCCATTTTCCATAAACAGTGCAATTAACTCTTGGGAAACTCCATGTGAATTCATATCAATTAATGAAATCATTGCTGTAAAGGCAAAGGTTCCTGGAAGTAGGGGGATGATTGCCGCAACTGTGTATACAGGTCTAGGAATAAGATATTTTCTTGACCAATAAAGTGCCACAATTCCAACTATTGTTGAAGCAATAAAGGTTGAGAGTTCTAGTGACATATTAAATTCCATGAGTACCATACGTGTTATGTAGGCAATGGCGCCACCAATTCCACAATATACTAGGGTATGCCGAGGTACGTTCCAAACCATACCAAAACCTATAGCTGGGATGGCAGCAAAAATTGCTTTGATACAATAATCTAAAATAACTTCCATGCTACCAACCTTTTAAATTTAAAACTGTAAAGGCTAAAATAATACCAATACTTGTTGCTACGGTTAAAAGCATGGCTTGCATCCAACGACCCCAACCCATAGATAGGTATCCTTTAACGGCATCTAAAACGGAGTTGATGAAAGGAAAACCAGGTGCTAATAAAATAACACTTGCTGATAGTGCAATATTGGTTGTAGAACTAAGTTCATAAATATGAGCTAAACCTGAGATAAGTGTGGCTACAAATGCCGTAATCCCAAAGGTAATAATCATGACAAATTTTTTACGAGCCAACTCTTGTCTTACCAACATAGCAAATGCTGAAGCTACAAAGGTAACCCCAAAAGCGGTCCAATCTGCACCATAGAGATAAGCAAAAGAGGCACATGATAGCCCAACCATTAAAACAATCAACCAACGATTGTAATAATTAGGTTGAATCTCACGAATTTTTTGCATAACAGTATTGGCACAGCAGTTACTTTTTTCTGTATCTATTGTCATTTTTTGTACATCACAAACAATAGACATATTGATTGGTTTATGATGAGCTCGTCGTGTAGTTGTCACTGATTGGGTTTGTTCATTGCTTAATGTGGTTAATACAATGGCTGAAGGAATGAGTGAAATCTCAACAGAGTCTACCCCTAAAGCTTTTCCCAAACGTTGAGCAGTTTGTTCGATGAGTTTACTCTCTGCTCCAAACTCTAACATTAAAACAGCAGCTTTTATAATGGCACGGGTGATAATAGTTTGTTCTTCATAGCTAAGTTTTTCCATTAGTTATTATACTTTAGTAAAATGATATAACAATGACAAAAAAATAGTTTACGTTAAAATTGACTTTTGAGGTTTTCCTATATGATAACCTTGCACGAAATCAATGCCCAACTCTTTTAAAATATCTTCTATCTCTTGAGAATGAACTTTTTCTGCAATGGTTTTAAGTCCCACATTTTTTGCAAAATCAATAATAGATTTAACAATAATTTGTGAATCTTTATCCGTATCAATATGTTGAATAAGTGAACTATCAATTTTCAAAAAGTCTACATGTAGCTTGGTAATATACGCATAGTTTGAATACCCACTACCAAAATCATCAATGGCAACTTTGACCCCATAAGTTTTTACGTTATGAATAAAGCTGTTTAAAATATCAAAATCTAAAACCTCTTCACTTTCAAGCAATTCGATGATGAGATGTGAACCAACCGCATACTTTTTGAGCATTTTAAAAAGGTAGTCGGTGGTATCACTATTTAAGATATCATCAATAGAGAAATTAATTGAAAACTCAATATCAGGTTTATTTTCAAAATAGTTAAAACTATTAGAAATAATTTGTTGCGTGATAGCAGGGTATTGTTTTGATTTCTTTGAAATATCCATAAAAACTTCAGGGGTAAAAACTTTATCTTTATAATTCATTCGCGAAAGACATTCATATTTGGCAATCTTATTGGTCTTTAGGTTTTTAATTGGCTGAAAATAGACCATCATTTGATTATTTGTAAGTGCTTCTTTAATGTGTGCTGTCCACTTAATGTGGTTGTGGTACTCTTCTTGAAGCTCTTTTGAGTTATCAAACTCTTCAAACATCGCTTTTTTCTTTTTAGCATTTCTTACAGCAATAGTGGCTTTTTCTATAATACGTTCGTTTTCATGGTAGACAACACCTAAGGTGGATTGTACATTAATATCTGAGTTATTATATTGGTAGTGTTGGTTATTAAGATTTTTGATAAACTCTATACAAAAAGCTGAGCTAAGTTCTTCTTGGGTTAAGATGGCAAATTCATCCCCATATATTCTATAAATATTGTTTGAAAATTGTGTATGTTCATGTAAATAAACAGCAATTTGCTTTAAAATAGAATCGCCCACTTTAACCCCATAGAAGTTGTTGATTTCACGAAAGGAGTCAATATCAACAATCATCAGGGTATTGTATTCATTTTTTTTAATATCTTCTTCAAGTTTAACCATATTTGGCAAAGAGGTGAGATTATCAGTATAAAGGTTACTAAGAAGTTTATCATAGTAGTATTTGATTCGTTTAAGTAGATGGTTAAAGCTTTTTTGTAGAACATAAATCTCTTTGATATTGGCTTCAATATTAGCTTTTTTAGTAATATTGGTTTCGGCAGAAATACTCTCTATGGTTTTGGTAAAGGCTTGAATTGGATTGATGACTTTTTTGTTAATCACAATAAAGAAAATCAAAAATGAAATGAGTATAAAAATGATAAAGAAGATGATAAAGTAAACAGCAAAGTTATCAAGTGATATTTTGATTTCACTTGGTGGGTATTGAATATCTAAGACCCCGTTAACATCACCAACTTTTGTATTGTAGTGACAGGTAATACACTCAGCACTTACCCGTATTGGATAGAGATAACGTATACTTCCATCTTCAAGAATAATAAACTGTTTTTCTCCTTGCATTGCTTTTTGAATCGCTAGATCATTTTGAACTTTTAATTTATCAGCTTTGTTAATCCCTAAAATCTCTTCAACGTTAGTATTTCTGTAAGAGTGAAGTTTCATTCCTTCTCGGATATGTTCTAAACGTTTTAATATTTTAACTAAGTCATCTTTTCCCCAACCCTCTTGCATACGCACATTCATAGTTTCAAAAATAAGTTCACTTGTTTTATGGGCGTCATCTTCTGCAAGATTGTAAAGAGCAGCTTTTTTAATATAAACAGCAGAGATAATAACTGAAATAATACTGGTAATAATAAGAACAATTGTAATGCGTAATATTAACTGTTTGTTGGAAATGACTTTCAAAATTTAAATCCTCATGAAAAAATATTCTATCAAAAAAAAATTATGATAACTTTAAGTTTTTCTAGGACTAAAATATTCATTTTTATTAACTTTAGACTCTTCTCAAGTTTAAGTAAATTTAAAATGCTCTATAATAAGAGTTTTAAGGATAATATTTGAAAGCATTAACGCACTATTTTACAAATAAAAATATACTATTTAAAGAGCTTGAGGCTATAACCCCAAAAGCGATTGGCAGTCGAAAAAAGATTAATATCTATTCTGGTACAGGAGTTGACAATAACTATTATGCCATCTTTATAATAACTTCTAAAAGCCGATTTTTACGCAAACAAGCCCAAGAACTATTAGAATTAATTGAAAAGTTAGCACACTTTAAAGAACACAATTTCAAAAAAAAGATTTTACTTATTAGTTCAGATGTATGCAGTAAAGCAAAACTTTTTTTACAAGATAATGGTTGGAAAGTTAATACAATTGATGAGAAAGATTTTTGTTAGGATAGCTTATGGTTTTATGTGATATTGGAAATAGTACTTTTCACTTTTTAGTTGATGGAAAAGAGTATAAATATTTTTTAAATGAAAACTTTCCTCAGTTTGATAAAAAGGTCTATTTTATTTCAGTTAATGAAACTGCAACTCTAAAACTCAAACACACTTTTGATGAAATAATTAACTTAGAGCCTTATATTGATTTTGAAACAACCTATGAGGGTATGGGACTTGATAGAAAAGTAGGCTGTTTAGGATTTGAAAGTGCTATCATTGTTGATGCAGGAAGTGCAATTACTGTAGATATTATGGAAAATAAAGTGCACAAGGGTGGCTTTATTTTACCAGGACTTCAAAAGTTGCAAGAGATTTATCCTGAAATCTCTCCAAAGCTTGATTGTGATTTTAATGTAAAGGTAAACTTAGATACAATTCCATTAAATACACAAGATGCTATTGCTTATGCTATCTTAAAATCAATCATCTCTCCAATTGAACAGATTGCAGCCAATAAACCAGTTATTTTTACTGGTGGAGATGGGAAACTTTTAAGTAGTTTGATGCCAAAAAGCATCTATAGAAAAAACTTATTGTTTGACAATATGAAGGGAATTATCAATAATGTTAACAATTGCATTGCCTAAAGGTAGAATTGCAGAACAGACTTTAGAGAAGTTTGCCAAAGCCTTTAATGAAGAGTTTATTTTTGAAGATAGAAAATTAATTTTACAAAAGAGTGGATTTACATTTTTAAATGTACGAAATCAAGATGTACCAACTTATGTGATGCATGGAGCTGCAGATTTAGGTGTGGTTGGTTTAGACGTTCTTGAAGAAAAAGAGTATGATTTAATTAAATTACTTGATTTAAAACTCGGACAGTGTAAAGTCTCTATTGGACTTCGTGCAGGTGAAGAGTTAGATTGGACGAAATCACAAATAACAGTTGCTACCAAGCATGAAAAGATTGCGAAGCGATATTTTGAACAAAAAGCGATGGCTGTTGAGATTATTAAACTTTATGGTTCTATAGAATTAGCACCATTAGTAGGACTTTCTGATTGTATTGTTGATATTGTTGAAACAGGAACAACCATGAAACAAAATGGGCTTGAAGTAGGTCCTACAATTATGGAGAGTTCAGTTCATTTAATCGCGAATAAAAACTCTTTTTATGCTAAAAAAGATCAAATACTAGATATACGAGAGAGAATCGAAGCTACACTATAATGGGATTAGATTTATACGCCAAAGTTGAACCATACTTAGACTTTGAAGAACAAGTAGGTGAACTTCATCGGGAGTTTTTACGGCTTGTTTTTGAAAATGAATGTGATAATATTATAGATATTGGCTGTGGGCAGGGTGCTTTTATGATGCATTTAAGTGCCAATGGTGTAAATAACTATGGTATTGATTTAAGTGCAAAGCAAATTCAAGTGTGTCATGAGTTTGGTCTTAAGGCTGAACATAAAGCACTTAATGAAGTGACTCAAACATTCTCTTGTGCAACGGCAATTTTTGATGTGATTAATTATATTCCTCAAAATGCAGTAGAGAGATTTTTTAAAGATACTGCCAAAGTTTTAGAAAAAGAGGGGTATTTCTTTTTTGATGTTAACTCTTTACATGGATTTGAAGATGTTGCACAAGGCAGTTTAAATATCAATCTTGATGATAAGTTTATTGGTATTGATGCCTATTTTGAAGAGCAAGAACTCAATACGGAAATTACTCTCTTTACTCAAAACAGTGATGGCACATATACAAAAGAACAGGGTGCTATTACACAATACTATTATCCTGTAAAAACCTTACGAAACTACTTACATAATGCAGGGTTTAAAGTTCAAGAAGTCTTGAACTTTCATCTTCATAGCAATGAAGATGCTGATAAGTATATATTTATTTGTAAAAAACTTTAATTTTTTATCTTGGCACAGGTCAAGGCATTCTCGTTGCATTTTAAGTAATATGCAAAAAAGTAAAATAAAAAGGAATGTTATGGTTTATCCAGATTTTTTTAATAATATTGAAACTATTACACTACAAGATGATTTATCGAACCTTTTAGGGGCAACTCAAGATGGGATTATTGAATTCTCATATTTGGATGTTGTAAAGTGTGCAGGACATTCATGTCCAACAGTTCTTGGTGCATATCTTATGACAGGTGCGGCACTAAAAGCATTATTCAAAGATGAGGTACCAAAACGAGGTGAAGTTAAAATCTATTTTAAAGAGAACCAGTTTGAAGGTGTTGCTGGCGTAATTGCAAATGTCATGGCAAATATTACAGGTGCAACCTCTAAGTTAGGTTTTAAAGGAATAGCTGGTAATCATGATAGACGGCATTTAATGTTTTTTGAAGAGGATATTACTGCAAATGCACGTTTTGTAAGACGAGATACAAAAGCAACCGTTGATGTATACTATAATCCAAGCTCAATTGCACCAGATGCAAACATGTCTCCATTGATGCAAAAATGTATTAGTAAAACAGCCACTGAAGAAGAACAGCAAGAGTTTGCGCGACTTTGGCAAGCTAGAGTAGAGCAAATTGCTTTAAATAAAGAATCAGTTGTTGCTGTTAAAGAAGTAGAGCAAGCCTAATTTTTTAGGCTCTCTAAAACTTCAATTTCAATGCGGTTTCTTCCTAAATCTTTTGCTTTGTATAAAGCAGTATCTGCACGACTAAAAACATCTTTTTTATTATCATGTTTATGAAATTGTGCAATACCAATAGAACAGGTGAGTTTAATCCCATCTTTAAAATCGTGAATCTCAACAGTTGAGCGAAGCTTTTCTCCAACAACAATAGCTTCTTCAATATCTGTATGCGGCAGAAGCATTATAAACTCTTCTCCTCCCCATCGTGCAACGACATCACTCTCCCGTGAACAATACTTTAAAATACGCGCTACCTCTTGTAAAACATGATCTCCTTTGAGATGCCCGTAGGTATCATTGATTAATTTAAAGTAGTCCAAATCAATAAGTAAAATTGAAAAACTTGCATCGTCATAACGATTAAGTTTATTAATCTCATAGTTTAAAAATGACTCAAATTTTTGACGATTGTATATTTTTGTAAGGTAATCTAGTGAAGCTAACTCTTCAAGTTCAGATTTTGATTGTAAGAGTTCTTCATTGGTCTTAGAAATTCGACTACCTTCTTCTTTAATTAAATCAATCCACTTATTGTAAACAACACGAAGTAACTCTTTTTGGGTAATAATTCCTGTTACACCCTCTTCTTCGCTTGTAATAACAATACGTTTAAATTTTTGTTTCCGTATAAACTCTAAAGCTTGCGCAATAGTAGAGTTTTGGTTTAGTGTTTTAATAGGGGCTGTCATAAAGTTAGCAATAGGTTGAGCTAAGTCACAATCAAGATGAATAAGGTTGATAAAATCTTTAGTAGTAAAGATACCAACTGATTCTTCATTTTCTCCTAAAATGATTACTGCATCATTACCACTACTTTTCATCTGTTTAATAGCATGAAGGGTTGAAGAGTTTTCATAGGCAAAGGTTGCACGATAGTTTAAAATTAATGCTCCTATTGTCTGTTTTTCCATGAGAATTTGAGGATCAATATTGTTAATAATATCTGTGTATGAAATCATACCTACAAGGTTCTCTTTATGATCAATAATGACCATATATTCACTACTTGAATTAATTTGATTTAAGATATTTAAAATATTAAGGTTCTTATCCAAGGTTTTAGCTTGGGGTAAATTGAGTGCTTCTAATTTTATTGTGGGGTTGACATCTTCTAGTCGAAAATCAATGAGTTGTGAAGTCGTAAGAATATGGTAATCTAAACCATTAATGATAACAATCGTTCGTAAATTTGAAGAAGCCATTTTAGAAATTGCTTCTTCAAGTGTTTGAGAACTCTGTATAGTTATGATATCTTTTGTAGCAATATCATACACAGTTGGCATCATAATTTATGCCAATCCTACAGCATCACGAATAACTTCCATTTTTGCTGCTGCAATTTTTCGTGCTTTATTTGCTCCAAAGTTTAAAATCTCTTTTACCTCTTTTGGATTATCAAGCAGATGTTGTCGTCGTTGGGCATAAGGAGCAAAGTGCTCATTAATTTTATCCAATAAAGCAAGTTTAAAATGCCCATACCCTTCACCTGGAGTTGCATAACGTTGTTGTAACTCTTCAAGTTCAGTTTGACTCATGAAAAGTTCACATAGTTTATAAACATTACACGTGGTGTACTCTTTAGGTTCGTGCAGTTCTTTGGAATCCGTTACAATACCCATTACTTGTTTTTTAATACCTTTTTTACTTCCAAACATATCAATGGTATTTCCATACGATTTTGACATTTTAGCCCCATCTGTTCCAGGCACTGTTGCCACATCGTTATCTACTTTTGATTCTGGTAAAACTAAAATTTCACCATAGGTGTGGTTAAAAGAGGTGGCAATATCTCGGGTCATCTCTACGTGTTGAATTTGGTCTTTTCCAACTGGAACGATATTTGAATCATACAGTAAAATATCTGCTGCCATTAAGACTGGATAAGAGAACAGACCATGGTTAGCTTGAATTCCTTTAGCTGTTTTGTCTTTGTAAGAGTGTGCTCGTTCAAGCAGTCCCATAGAGGTATGATTTGACAAAATCCAATATAGTTCAAGAACCTCTTTAACATCACTTTGTACCCAAAAAGTTGATTTCTCTGGGTCCATCCCTAAAGCTAAGAAGTTAACTGCTGCTTCAAAAATATTTTTTTCTAAAAATGCTTTGTCTTTTACTGAAGTTAGTGCATGATATGAAGCAATAAAAGCAAATAATTCTCCATCGTTTTGTGCTTCAACCATCTTTTTAATCATTCCAAAATAGTTTCCAATATGGATGGTTCCTGAAGGCTGTATCCCTGATAAGATTCTCAAAATATATTCCTTTTTCTTTTAAATGTAAAAAATAGGTTTCACTTAAAAATTTTTTGCGTATTATAGCTAAATTAAGTGAAATATTTGGTTATAAATCTAGGCAGAAAGCCTAGTGTGAAGGATTATTTGATATTTTGTTTTTTCTGGAGACGATTAAGGATTAAATCCATATGCATAATGAGGTTATAATACTCTCCCATAAAAGCTAAAGGAACCTTGGTTTCATTTTGTATTTCTATTTTTAAGTTCTCAAGATAGATGATGTTTTTATTTAATTCTTCGTTAGTCATAGAGGGAATTTGTTTATCTACTTCATTGAGCGTTTCATACCATCGGTAGATTTTAGAACGCATTGTCCATTGATATAAAGGAAATACTCCTTTAAACAATGGGAAAAGTAGTGTTAGTAAAGGGATAATTAAAATCTTGAGACGATCAATATTTGAGGCAATCCAATAGGGAAAGATTTTCTCTAAAAAGCTATCTCCGTTTGCTAAGTATTTTTTTGCCTCTTCATTAATAGCCAAATTGGTATTGTTGATGTTTGGAAATTGATTATCTTTTGCAAAGAGAGATTTTTGAGAGTGTATTACTTTGACTTTTTTCATTAATATTCTAATAAGTTCAGGTGGTACATTGTTATTGGTTACTAAGTTGGCTGTTGTTGATAGGAGTCTTACATCTTCATCGGGTAAGTTTTTATAAAGATTAATGGTTCCTTCATAAAGCTTTAGAGCCTCTAAAAAAGCATATTTTCTACTATATGCTTTAGCACGTTTTATACTCAGTACATTGACATTTGGATTTTCTAATAACTCTTGAACTGATTGTGATTGTGCAGAACTGACAATAAACAGAGCGTCAATTTCCCCTTGAATAAGTTTTTCTTTTGCATCTTGTGTAGGAAGGTTGATTAAATTACTGTTTGAATGATTAATACCATTATCTTTTAAAATCATTCGGGATAGGTGTTCTGTGCCACTTTGTGTTTGACCTATGGCAATGGTTTTACCAATGAGTTCAATGACATAGTCCATTTTGTATTTATCATTTTTATAAAATATCCATAAGGGTTCATAGTAGATACTTGCTAATAATTCAACATTGTTTTGGTTACCGGCAATGCCATTTTGTACAAAGGCGATATCTGCTTTTTTCTCTTTAAGTAGTTTTAGGTTTTCAACTGAGCCTGCAGAGTTTAAAATTTTAACATCAATTCCTTCTTCTTTTAGCAATGATTGATAAGCAAGTGCAGTGGTGTAATAGTTGCCTGTTTTAGAACCAGTTGCGATGACTAACTCTTTTTTTGGTGCGGGTTGAATAAATTGTGAAGTGATATAAAATGAAGCAATAATCAAAAGCAAAACAGGAATAGAAACAGTAAGAAATTTATATTTCATGAAAACTCCTAAAGTAGTCCTATAACTCTAATAAAATAGTGATTAAACGTTCCTTATTTTGTTTTTGTATGTTTAATGCACTATTGGATATAATTGCGAAAAAATTAGGAAGAGTTATGCCACTAGTAAAAATGGAAAGAGAGTGTAAATGCTTTCAAGAGTCTGATTTTAAAGCTGTCCAAGAGTTTGAAACGATTGACGAAGCTTTAGATGTTGCTAATGAGATGTGCGTAAAAATGAATGATGAGTTTTGTGGAAAACACCACTTTAGAGCTGTTTATGATGGCGAAAATATGATTATTAAAGTAGAGATGAATGGTTGATATAAAATTATTACAAAAAGAGTTTGACACTGTAGCAGCAGCACTAACACGAAAAGGTGTTGAACAACAAGTTTTAGATGACTTAAAAGTACTCTCAAATGAGGCAAAAGCTAAACGTCAAGAGATGGAGAATGTTACTGCTGAACAAAACAAACTAAGTAAAGAGTTTGGTCGGTATAAAAAAGAGGGACTTGATATTGCACCTCTTCAAGCAAACATTAATGAACTTAAAAATCAAAAGTTAACCTTAGAAAATGAGGTACGTCTTTTAGAAGAAAAACTTGCTTCAATCGCTTTAGGAGTTCCAAATATTCCTGATGATTGTGTTCCTAATGGAGCAGATGAAGAGGAGAATGTGGTATTAGAAACGATTGGTGAAAAACCAGCATTTTCTTTTGAGCCAAAAGAGCACTGGGATTTAGGTGAAAAAAGTGGTATCTTAGATTTTGAAAGAGGTGTTAAACTTTCAAAGTCACGATTTGCTGCAATGCGAGGTCAAGCTGCAAGGTTAGAAAGAGCATTGATTAATTATATGCTTGATTTCAACCGAGAAAGAGGTTTTGAAGAGTGGTATGTTCCATTTATGGCAAACTCAAATGCCCTTCAAGGTACAGGACAACTTCCAAAGTTTGAAGATGATTTGTTTAAAATTGAAGGGGAAGATTTATATATGATTCCTACTTCTGAAGTGCAGTTAACAAATCTTTATAATGATGAAATTATTGCTAGTGATGAGTTACCATTACTTATGACTTCATACACACCATGTTTTAGAAAAGAGGCTGGTAGTGCGGGGCGAGATACCAGAGGACTGATTAGACAACATCAATTTGATAAAGTTGAAATGGTAGCGATTACTAAACAAGAAGAGTCTGATGAGGTGTTTGAAAAGATGGTTTCTTGTGCAAGTGACTTATTAAGCTCACTAGGATTAGCACACCAAAAAGTGATGCTTTGTACAGGTGACTTAGGTTTTGGAGCAGCAAAAACGATTGATTTAGAAGTATGGCTTCCTGGGCAAAATAAATATCGAGAGATTTCTTCGATTTCTAATACAAGAGATTTCCAAGCACGACGTGCAAAGATTCGATACAAAGAGGGTAAAAAGAATATTTTAGCCCATACTTTAAATGGTTCATCTTTAGCTGTGGGGCGAACCCTTGTGGCTATTATAGAAAACTATCAAAATGAGGACGGAACGGTTACTGTACCAGATGTTTTAAAAAAATACATGTAATCGTGGGGAGTAAGCTCTGCTTACGCTCCGAGTTTCCTTGAAAATGCTGATGGAACAATTACGATTTCAGATGTACTTAAAAAATATATGTAAATAAAATAGGCATAAGCCTATTTTATTTCTCTTTTTAAATTAACTTTTCAGGGCGACCAAAGTAGTACCCTTGAGAGTAGTCAATACCAATATCATTTAAAATATTATAAATATTTTCATTTTCAACAAACTCAGCAATAGTTTCAATATTCTGTTTTTTTGCAAATGTTACTATGGTTTCAACAATGTTTTTACTAAATAAATCGTGTTCAATATTACGAATGAGGCTTCCATCAATTTTTAAGATATCGGGGGTATAGTCAAGTAATCGTTCAAAGTTTGAATAGCCACTACCAAAATCATCAATAGCAATTTTAACATTGCCAATATCTTTGACTAAAAGAATAAACTCTTTAACTGCATCAAAATCTTTAATATTTTCATCTTCAAGAAGTTCAAAGGTAACTCGTCCTTTATAAGCTGGATTGGAGACCATTTCAATGAGTTTATTTCTAATCGTAATATTTTCAATATCAAGGACTGAGAGGTTGATACTGACATTGTGTTTAATATGATCAAGAACTTTAAAGGAGCTTTCGATAACACGTTCAGTGATTTTTGTATAATAGGTACCTTTTTTTGAAGTCTCTAAAAAGAAATATGGAGAGATAATTTCTCCTTTATCATTAATTAATCGTACAAGGGATTCATATTTGATTATCTCTTTCGTTTGATTATGAATAATAGGTTGAAAATAGGAGACAATGTTAAAATTGTCTAATGCTTTTTTGACCATATGAATAGTTTCTATATTTTTTTGCGCATTTTTATGAGCCTCTTCAATTAAGTTATTAGCACAGACGAGACTTTGGTGATTTTGTACTGCTTTTTCAATACCATATTTAGCATTTTCATAGGTGTGTTCTTCTCCATGACAGTAGCTTACTGCAATAGAGACATCATACTCAATATTTTCCAATTTGATAGTTGAATTTTTTGCATTTTTAATAAGTACTAATAGTTGTTCTTCAATATCAATGTGATTCTCTATAATTTTGTTGTAATTTTCAGCTAATGCAAAACAACCATCTCCTAGTTTAAAAATCTTTTCGAATAGAACACTTTTGGGAAAGAGTGTTAAAAGCGTGTTTCCAAAAATAGTTTCAATTTTTTCAACAGTTTGGGCATCATAAAAACGATCTAAAATCTCAAAATTTTCTATTTGTATAAGCGCCAAAAAAGAGTTGCTATTTGATTCTAAACTGGTTAAGAGTTGTTTCTTTTCACTCATGATTTCACTAATATCATCACGTAATGCCATGTATTCAACGATATTTCCATCTTGGTCAAGAAGCGGTTTAATAGTAGTTTTGACATAATAGCTTTTGCCATGTTTATCTAAATTCTTAATAATACCTTGCCAAGGTTCTTTTTCAATTTTAATGGTATGCCACAATTCTTGAAAAAGTTTTTTTGGGTTATCAGGGTGACGGACAATATTATGAGGTTGACCAAGTAACTCTTCTTGTGTGTAGCCAGAAATATCACAAAAGTTGTCATTGACAAAGGTGATTATTCCATTAGGATCTGTTTTAGAGATAATAGAACTTTTGTTAGTTATCTCTTGATACTGTTTTAAAATAGCAAGATTTTTATTATGCGCCTTTTGTAAGGCTGTTTTTTCAATCACTTTTTTAACACTTGATAAAAACTGTTCAGTATGAATAGGTTTAATAATAAAGCCATCTATTCCCGCTTGTATGGCTTTAAACATAATATCGAGTTCACCATGAGCTGAAATGATTAGTGTAGGAATTGTATGGTCAATGACTTTTATGTGTTCAATAAGCTCTATTCCATTCATAATTGGCATATTAATATCTGTAATGACTAAGTCAATAGACTCTTTTTGAAATATTTTTAGGGCTTCTTGTCCATTATCAGCTACATAGATAGTATTAAAAAGAATATTTAATAACTTTACAACACTTTGCCTAACTTCAATATCATCTTCTGCATAAAGTATTCGTATGTCCCTTGATAACTCTATTAATTCATTTAAGTCTGATTGTCCAAGCATAAGTACTCTTTTAAAATAGTAATAAAATAATTATATTAAAATTTGAAGATAATGTCTAGTAGATAAGTAGGTTATTTGACGAAAACTTTACTATCAAGAATTTTTCCGGAGTAACTTAACTCTAAATAACCTTTAGTAACTGTCATATGTTGAAAAATATACTCTTTACCAATAGCAACACCGTTTTTAATAATGAGACGCTCTTTTATAATATGCCCAATAGAGTTGCCAATTTTAACTTTTGGTTTTTCATGAAAGAGTTTTCCAAAAAGATAGATTTTACTAAAGCAATAACCGTTGTAATCTTTATCTGTTTTTCGTTTTGCTTGGATATTTTCTTCTACCATTCGCATATCTAGCATAGCAACGGCATAACCATTAATAACATTACTGGAGTAAGCAAAAAGAGAACTGCTAAGAAGTAGAGTCAATAAAAGTAAATTTTTCATACTTTTATTGTAACTCTATGAAAGTAATAGTTTAATTAAATAGATTATTTAATATTGTATAAGTCTTTTTTCTTTAAATCACCATTGTAAACAATGTCTTTAAGATCAATATCATTATCATTTAACATTGCAGGAACCACATCAGCATTCTCTAATTGTTCCATATTTGCTTCAAGTTCATCTTCACTGTATGCCATTTGCATATCTGCAGCTGCAACATGGGGAATTGACTCAATAACACGAAGTTTTTTAAGCTCATCACTTACATCTTTACCTTCAATAGTAACGATAATTCGTCCCTTATCATCATGCATATGATAATCACACACTTCACAGTTTTTTAAGCTTTCTACAACTTCATCTAAATATTTTGGTAGGGTTTGTACTACAATACTTGAAATGTTCATAATAATTCCTTTTTTATTTTAATTTATAAAAATTAACAACTTTATCATCACTTGCAACATAGACCTCTTTATTGTTTAAGAAGTGTATTTTTGTGATATTCATTTTATTACTTGTTAATTTATATAAATTACGATTTGTTTGCGTATTAAATACGGTAACATTGTTTTCTTCATCACTTGAATAAGCACCAATCGAACCATCTGGACTTAATCCACAACTATAAATTAAAAACTCTGATTTTATTGAATAGGGTTGACTATTTATATTGTTATAAATAACGGCTTTTCTATCTTGTCCTGCTGTTATAATCGTACCATTTTTCCAGTCTAATTGAAAGACATTATCAAGGTTTTGGTTTGTTAAGCTTTTTGTAATAGTACCATCTAATGCAGTAACTACTTGTATGTCACCACTTTCATCAGTAGTAAGAAGGGTCTCTTTTTTCTCATTTAAAATAAAATCTGAGAATTTCGATTGAGTTAACTGTTTAACATAAAGCTCTTTCTTTGTATTAATATCATACAGATAAAGCTGATTACTTAAAAGTGAAAATAGAATTTGATTTTTATTAACAAATTTTGCTTTTGCAACAAAAAATCGTCGTTTATCAGATAGGATATTGGTTAGTTCTCCATTTTCGTAAATATCAATATTACGTCCACCTTGTTCACCTTGGGAAACAATAAGTATTTTACCATTTAAAACATCAACACTATAGACTTTACTATCAATAGTATCACCCATAAAGTCTTCTATTTGTGGAAGTTTAATGGCATTAAGTTTTTTGTGACTTTTCAAATCAAAAATATCGACACTACTTCCTGTTGTTGCAATATAGAGTTTATTGTTTTCAACGACTAAATCTGTTACCCCTCCACTACATGTAAGTGATTGGTTTGGTTGTAACATCTTTGCTTGGATAACTCCTATACTAAGTAGTATAAGTAATAATTTTGAAAGAAATTGCATTTTAACTTCCTATTTCTATAGCATTGGTTGGACACACTTTAATACAGAAACCACACGAAGTACAGTTTTCATTTATTTCTGGTCTAAACATTGCTAAAAAATCGATGGCATCGTCTAAACATGGGTCTTTACATGAAAAACACATGGTTTGATTCCAACTTAAACATTTTAGTATATTAATACTAATTTTAGCATCAATATTTTTTTTATATTCAACTTTTAAGACTTCATTTGGACAAGCTATTGCACATTCATCACAAAAGGTACAACCACTATTTGTAAAGTTAAGCTTTGGAGTTTTATCTTGTTGGATATTGATAATATCAACTTCGCAAACCTTGGCACAATCGCCTTCACATTCACGACATGCGGTTAAAAAAAGTGTTTCGTCCTCAAAGTAAGGAGGTCGAATAATTCTCTCTTGAACATCTTCTTGTTGAAAAGATGAAGCAAGAGAGCTAAATAGCTCTCTTCGTTTCATTATAACTGATTATAAACCTTCGTTTATATTATCAGCTAAGTTAGATGATCTGTTATGACCAGCTTTTCTGAAATCTGCTTGGAATTCATTCTCTACAATTAATGCAGTGTCTGATTGTGGAGCATGACATTGTGAACAGTTAAATCTAGAACCTGATACTTTGTTAAGTACAGTAGAACTTGCAAGTAAATCACTTGTATTATCTACTTCTTGACCAACTTTAGCGATTTTTCCACTTTGACCAAGTGATGTATTTGGTCGGTAGTCTGTTAGGTGAGACTTAGGTACAGAAGTTGCATTTAATGATGCAGCAACTGCAGGCTCGTGACAACCTAAACAAGCATTGTTTTTGATAGTAATAGGTAGCATACCATCAACACTATGTGGAATCATAGGTGGAGCATTTTCAAACGCTCTATCAATGTACTGTGAAGTACCAGCAGCAGCAGTTGCGTATTTTGTTTCGTCACCTACTGTTGTATTTTCAGAATAAAGGTCTGTTTTTCTAAGACCTAGTGATTCTTCAGTATATGTTTTCTCTGCACATCCAGCCATAAAAATAGCTGCAGCTGCAGTTAGACCTAAAGCAATCTTAGTTAACTTCATTTTGTTTCTCCTGTTAATTTTCTAATTGAAAAGTTTAAAGCATCATCATCACACACTTCTATACATCGTGCACAGTTTGTACATTCACCTGAAAGTACTTTCATGGTTTTTTTACCTACCATGTGTAGTACTTGATTCTCAGGACACACTTCCTTACACTCCATACACTCTGTACATTTGTATGAATCATGACTTACTTTTATAAAACTAAATTTGGCTAATAGTGAATAAAATCCACCAAGTGGACATATATGACCACACCAACCATTTTTTAAAACAAAAAGGTCAAATAAAAATATGATGACCATTGCTGCCCAACCAAATCCTAACCCAAAGATTATTCCTCTATGCATCATTGATATTGGAGAGATAAATTCAAATGCAGTAATTCCTAATGCAAATGAGATTATTAGACTAATAATAATAATGTAATATCGCATGTTACGAGTTGCTGGTTGTCGTTTTTGGATTCTATTAAATCCTGCTTTTCTTCTAATATAATTACTTAAATCAGTAATCATATTGATTGGACAAACCCAAGAACAAAACGCTCTTCCTCCAATTAACATGTAAAAAACTACAATTATTGCTACACCTATTAAGATATCCGCTGAAATAACTGCACCTGCTACAAACATTTGTAGTACTGCATACGGATCACTTAATGGTATAACATCTAATAACAATGATGAACTTAAGTTTCCAGTTAAGATATTAATTCCCCACACATTTGCCATAATGTATAAAACCATAATGGAAATCTGTGAAAACCTTCGAAGGATCAGATATTTATTTTTACTAATCATCTAAAAGCCCTCCCATATCATTTAAAGAGTCAACTGCAGATCGTTTACTAATCTCTGTTGTTGTCTTTATTTCACTGGCATTTTCTAACCGTTGCTCATCATTTTTATCCCAGCCTTTGATATAATAATCTCCAGCTTTTCCTAACGCAACTTCTCTTGGTAAAACAAAAATTGCAGCCTTTTCAGTAACACACGCTTTTTCACACAGTCCACACCCAGTACATTTATCTGCATGGACAATGGGCTGCATAAACGCATGTTTACCAGTTCGTTCATTCTTTATGTATTCAACAGTTATGGCTTCACCCAAAATTGGGCAAGCTCGATAACATGCATCACATTGAATTCCCCAAAAGGCAATACAATTTTCCTTATCAATGACTGCGACACCCATGTCTGCAATATTGATATCTAAATTACCATTTGTTGTTACACTCTGTTCATCCAAGGCACCTGTAGGACATACAGGAACACATGGAATATCAGGACACATATAACAAGGTATATCTCTTGGAACAAAGTATGGTGTTCCAATTGGCTTGTTATCACCTGGTTTAGCTAACATTAAGGTATCATAAGGACACGCTTCTACACACATCCCACATTTAATACATGTCTTTAAAAAATCATTCTCTTTTAATGCTCCTGGAGGTCTAAGTAACAATGTTGATGCAGTTACTTCATCAACATATGCACTCCATACTAAACCACCAAGGGCTGCAAGACCAACTGTTCTTGCACCATTTAAAAGGAACTCTCTTCGAGACATGTCTTCCTCTTGACCTTTTTTAGGAATGTTATTGCTCAAGACAATACTCCCTTTTCTTTGAATTGATAATTATTGATTGATAATGATTGATACATGTAAAGTTTGTACATCACTATATCCTTTCTCATTATCAATTCAGCCATTTGTATCTATCTTATGCTTTGTAAACTTTTACTGCACATTTTTTAAAGTCTGTTTGTTTAGACATTGGACATGTATAATCTGCACAAACTTTATTAATAAATACTTTTTCGTCGAACCATGGTACGTAAACTAGTCCTCTAGAAGGTCTATTTCTACCTCTAGTTTCAACTCTTGCTTTAACTTTTCCTCTTCGAGATTCAACCCAACAAAGTTGACCTTGTTTAACACCAAATTTCTTAGCATCTGCTGGATGCATGTAACATAATGCTTCAGGAACCGCTCTATATAACTCTGGAACTCTCATTGTCATTGTTCCTGAGTGCCAGTGCTCTAAAACCCGTCCAGTACTTAACCATGCTGGATATTCTGCATCTGGCATTTCAGGTGCATCCATGTACGGTCGTGCAAAGATTTTCGCTTTATTTGGAAGAGGTTTTTTCTTCTTATCAGTAATACCATTTAAGTTACCTTGAGCTAATGCTTTTGCTAACTTACCGTAGAATGCGAACTCACCAGTATTTGCTTTTGCTGCATATGGGTCATACTTAGCATTGAATCGCCATTGAGTCTCTTTACCATCAACTACTGGCCATTTTAATCCTCTTACTTTGTGGTAAGTATCGAAGTCTGCTAAGTCATGCGCGTGACCTCTTGTAAAGTCTGCATACTCTTCGAATAGGTATTTTTGGATGAAGAATCCGTAACCTTCCCATTTTTTACCATCAGATCCAATAACCCCTCTTGAGTCACCAACACCGTCAGTATTGTCGTAACCAGCTTGGATAGGATCATCTTGGCTTAATTTAAATGATTTAGCTCTATCATTTGCAAATAGGATTTCGTACATAGTTGTATCTTCGTTGTATCCCATTGCTTTTGCTTTTTCAATTACTGATGGTAATTTAACTTTTTTACCTTTTTTAGTAACTGTAGCTTCACCCCATAGATCTTTAACTGTAAATCGCTTAGAGAACTCTACCCATTGCCATGTATCTGACATAGAGTCACCAATAGGCTCTACTTGTTGTCTCCAGTGTTGTTGTCTTCGCTCTGCGTTACCGTATGCTCCCCATTTTTCATAGATCATAGCTGTTGGTAAGATAAGGTCAGAAACTTTTGCAGAAATACCTGGGTAACCATCAGAACAAACGATGAAGTTATCCATTTCTCTTGCTGCTTTAATCCAGTGAGAAGCAGATGCAGTATCTTGGTAAGGGTTACATACGTTAACCCATGCAAATTTAACTTTACCATCTTCAATATCTCTATGGATTTTCATGATACTTTGACCAAATGCTCCATTGATAGTTCCTGCAGGAACTTTCCAAGATTTCTCAACGATTTTTCTGTGTTTTGGGTTACCTACCATCATATCAGCAGGTAATCTGTGTGTAAATGTACCAACTTCTCTAGCTGTACCACAAGCAGATGGTTGACCAGTTAATGAGAATGCACCATTTCCTGGCTTAGCTTGTTTGTTAAGTAAGAAGTGAACGTTGTATGCTAATGTATTAACCCACGTACCTCTAGTATGTTGGTTCATACCCATTGTCCAGAAAGAAACAACTCTTCTTGATTTCTCAACGTATAAATCAGCTAATTTCTTGATTTTCTTCATGAATACTGCATCAGACTCATCCGGATCACCCTTAGATACTTGTGTAGTATATTCTGGAGTGTATGGCTCTAAGAATCTTTTGTACTCTTCAAAAGAGATTTCCCAGTGTTTTAAACCAGCTGGTTTATTAACCATAACGTCACCTTCTTTGTACCCATAAGGTGCAAGTGCAGGTGCTTCATCAGCAGAAACAACTTTAGAAACTTCTTTGTTAATAGTCTCTAACTCTTTTTTAGTATACTTACCAGCTTTAATAGAGATATCTTTTTTAGGATTTCTCATACCGTAACCCATATTTACAGGAGATGCTGCAAATACGATGTGCTTTTTAATGAAATCCCAATCAATTGCTTCAGGGTTATTGTAAACAATCTCTCTAGCTACGTAGTTCCATAAAGCTAAGTCAGAGTTTGGCTTAAAGATAATTTCCATATCTGCAATATCAGATGTTCTATGTCTATATGTAGATAAGTTAACAATCTGTACTTTTTTAGGATCAGATAGTTTTCTATCAGTTACACGCGACCATAAAATTGGGTGCATTTCTGCCATGTTTGCTCCCCAAGAGATGATAGTATCAGTTAACTCAATATCATCATAACAACCAGAAGGCTCATCAATACCAAATGTTTGGTAGAAACCAACAACCGCAGATGCCATACAGTGTCTAGCATTAGGGTCGATTGCATTTGATCTGAATCCACCTTTCATCATCTTTTGTGCTGCATAACCTTCTTGAACTGTATATTGTCCAGAAGCAAATACTGCTACTGATTCTGGTCCAGCATGATCTAATGCTTTCTTCGCATGGATTTCCATCTCATCAAAAGCTCTTTGCCAAGAAACAGGTTTAAAGTCACCTTTCTTGTCAAACTCACCTTTATCATTCATTCTTAATAATGGTTGCTTTAATCTATCTGCACCATACATAATTTTTGCATTAAAGTATCCTTTAATACAGTTAAGACCTCTATTTACAGGTGCCGCAGGGTCACCTTTAACTGCTACAATCTTCCCGTTTTTTGTAGCAAGCATAATACCACAACCAGTACCACAGAATCGACAAGCTGCCTTGTCCCATCTCCAGCCACCTTCAGCCTCATTTGCTTTTGCTTGTACTTCTGTTGGTACACTCATACCAACTGCCGCCGCCGCAGAAGCTGCCGCCGAGCTTTTTAAGAATTCTCTTCTTGAAAGCGCCATATTATCTCCTTTTATAGAATTGGTTTTTTCAACTTGATAAGTTTAGCACTTTGTTTAAGCATAACCTTTGACCTTAGTCAAATAATATAAGTTTAAATTAAGACTAAAAGAGTCCTATTTAAGGCACATCAGGGAATATACGGGCTATAATAACAACTTGGTATTATTACAAAAATGTGACATTTTTAAAAATAAAAGTGAAAGGTTATTCATATGGATTTTCAAAATTATATTCGTGCAGTAGGTACTGGACCTAAGTCAAATAGAGAGTTAGACCCTGTTGAAGTTGTAGATGCAGTGCATCAAATTTTAAATAAGGAGATTGTACCTGAAAGAATCACTGCTTTTTTATTAGGTTGGCGAGTCCGATTAGAGACGAGTAGTGAATTAAAAGCAATTACTCAGGCTTTTGATAAATATATTAAGCGTGTTAATATTCCTGACTCAATTGAATTAGGGTATCCATATGATGGAAAAACAGATAACCCTTATCTTTTTCCTTTATATGGAAAGTATTTGAAAAAAGTTGGATTAAGTTTAGTTGTTAGTGGTGATTATTTACAACCTGCAAAAGAGGGTGTCACGGTAAAAGATATCTGTACAAATATAGAGTTAGCTGATAATATTCACTATTTTGATAGGCTTGATTATTTTAAAGAGTTAAGTGCCTTAACAGATTTACGAAATATTTTGGGGTTAAGAACCGCTTTTAATACTGCAGAAAAATTGCACAATCCTGCAAATTCTGATTATGCTATAACAGCAGCCTTTCATAAACCCTATGTTGAGAAATATACAGATGTTTTTGCATCTAATTATAAAAACTTTCTTGTAGTAAAAGGAAATGAAGGAACACCAGAGTTCTTTGGAAGATGTAAATATTGGACGAATGACAATGGTGAAATTAGTGAACATGTTATTGAACCTGAGAAGTTTGGCATTAACTACTCTAAGACATATGATAAGATTACTCTAGAAGAGGCTCTTGATGTTATTAATGACCCAAGTGAGGAATTAGAACAACTTGCTAAATTAAATGTGGCACTTCTTTTACTAACAGCACAAAAGGCAAAAAGTCTAGAAGAAGCTTTTGAAATGATAAGTTAGGTTTAAAAACTTATAAACGTGTAGAAAATGACCTTATGAGATTTTCATAAGGTCACAGGTTTGTTAATCTTTTGGTTCTGGAAACTCATCTGTATAGAATTTAATACATCGAGCAGTATGGAAACCACGAACATACCTAGGATTTACGAAGATATCTTCGTTTAAACTCCATCCTAGCTTTTTTTCAATAATAATTGATTTAGCAGCTTTTCTTTGTATTTTATTTTCACAAATAACAGGCATTCCTTTATGAAATCGCTCTTTTACTCCATCCATTCTCTCTGTTGTTACATAATAGTGTAACCCAATAAAAAATGCTAAGGCAAAAAAGACAAAAGGAACACCAATTTTAAATGCATTTTTACCAACAAATGGACGTGTTGTTACATAAAGTGTAACAACCATAATAAATGCACCTATAACTAAATAAGCAGCTTCAAGTTCTAAAAATTTCATGCAATACCTTCTTTCGTTGAATGTTTCTCTTCCCATTGAGTAAACTCATCTGAGAAATATTTTATTCTTACTTTTTTAAACTCTCTTGAAGAGTAAAGCGCCATATTTGATTTATAGTCAATCGTTTTTGAAATAGAATCTATAACACTTTGTGTATCTTCAGGTGTTTTACCATGAATCATTGTAAAGAGATTGTATTTCCAATTCTCATATTTTGGACGTAAATAACAGTGACTAACAGCTGAAAAACTTGCCGCTTCGTTACCGATTTCTAGGGCATTAACTTCGTTAATATCCCAAACAACCATCGCATTGGCATTAAAGCCTGCCCTTCGGTGGTTTAAGATAGAAGCAAATCGTCTCATAACACCCGCTTCAATAAATTCGTTCATTACTTTAAAAAGCTCTTCATAAGTAATATCTAAAGCTTCAATAACGTGTTTAAAAGGTTCACTTATAAATTGAATATCTTTTTGCAAAAGTTTAATAATTTCATAATGATAAGGTGTCAACTCTAGATTTTTATAAATCTTTTGTCTAACTTTCTCTTTTTTCTTCTCTTTATTTGTTGTATCAAGTTTTACTGCAATTTTAAAAAGTTTTAGTGTTGGTAAAATAATAAAATCATTAGCCTTTGTCAGTTTTGCTAAAATCTCAACACTTTGCTCTAATCCTAAAATGGAGTTTGGTGCAATTGCAATGGTAAACCAAATATTAAAAGAGTGATTGCGTTCATAGTTATGCGAAATTCCTGGATGAGAATTGAGTAGTTTTACTGCTTCATCAATTTTATCTTCATCTATTTCAAAAGCAACTAAAGATGATTTATAACCTAATCGTTTTGTATCAAAAATTGCTGATGTTTGTCGTATAACATTATTGTCTTTTTCATTTTGAAGAATTGTAATAACTTCATCTTCTGTAGTATTAAGCTCATTAGCTATGGTTTCGAATGGTTTTGCTTCCATTGGGAAGTTTTTTTGTATTCGAAGTAGTATTTCATCTTTCATTCTCAAACCTTCTTGACAAATTTTGGAAATTATAACACCTCTAACTTTTAATGACATTGATTTAAAACAATTTTTTACAAATAAAAATAAAGAAAAAATTAAGTTTAAATTTTATGACTATAAAATATATAAATTTTAAATAA
>CAZIES010000022.1:0-5472 GCA_964538295.1 uncultured Arcobacter sp.
TCAAAAATAACTCGTACCCCATCCACATCAACAATATCAATGATTTTTGGAAATCCTTGAGGAGGAGTTGCTAGATGTTCTTTGATTTTATCCATTAATGGGAATTTCTCTTCTTCTGTTGTTGTGACTTTTATCTCTTCAGTTGAGTAAACTGTCGGCAGTTTAGCAATTTCAGCATCAATATCCATACCATTTTGAATCAGTTCTAAAAGTCTAAAGGTTGCATAAACTGCATCATCATATCCATAGTATCTGTCATTAAAGAAGATATGTCCTGATACTTCTGCTGCCATATCTGCATTGAGTTCTTTAAGTTTTACTTTAAGGTTTGAGTGCCCTGTTTTATACATCACTGCTTGACCCTTCTCATTAATGAGGTCATACATAATTTGTGTACATTTAACTTCACCGATGATAACAGGGTTATGCATAGTTTTAGCAAATAACAGTGCCATGATATCACCTTTGACATTGTTCTTTTTTGTTAAAAAGGCAATTCTGTCTGCATCTCCATCATAAGCAAATCCATACTCAAAATCACCTTTTAGTGCTTCCATAACATCAACAAGGTTTTTTTCCTCACTTGGATCTGGATGATGATTAGGGAAGGTGCCATCTGGTTCACAATAAAGCCCTTTGTAGTTCAGCTCAAGTCGGTCTAAGATTTCTGTAAGAACAGTATCTGCTACGCCATTTCCACAATCAATAATTAGTCTTTGAGGCATAGCTTTTAAGTGCTCAAACTCTTTTACCATATAGTCAATATAGAGTGATTTAACATTGATTGTTTCATAAGTAGTGTTATTTTCAATCTGTATTGAACTGTTAGCAATGATTTTATCACCCATACTATAAATATCTTCACCAAAGAACGGGGCATTGTCAATGGTAATTTTAAATCCATTATATTCACTAGGATTATGGCTTCCTGTAATCATTACAGAAGCATTTGGTTTAATACCATTAAACTCTTGAAATGATGCAAAATAGTTAACGCCAGTTGCTACCATTCCCATTCCTAAAACTTCACAACCTGCTTTATTAAATCCAGAAGTTAGATAGTTAAAGAGTTCTGGTGAGTGTGTTCGTGCATCATACCCAATGACAACAACAGGTCTCTTTTTGTTTGTTCTCTCAATTGCTTCTAATCCTAAATAGTAACCAATAAGTTTTACACTTGTTTCATTTAGGTCATTACCTACAATTCCTCGAATATCATACTCTCTAAAAATAGATTTGTTTATCATCATTGTCCCTATATATAAATTGATAAAATTATATCAAAGTTATACTTCGTTAAGTTTTTAAGGAAGATTTACTTTATAAAACATTACACAACTTAATTAATCAGATATTGTTGATAATCAAGTTATATACAATTTAGTATTTTGTTATAATATTGTATGAATAAAGAGACCACTAAAAATATAAAAATTCTTTATGTTGAAGATGATGAAATTGCACGTGAAAATGGTGTTGAGTATTTAGAAAACTATTTTAGTCATATTTATGAAGCCAGTGATGCGTTGATGGCTTTAAGACTTTATGCGCAGTATCAACCCCATATTATTATTACTGATATTCAAATGCCAAAGCTTAATGGCTTGGAGTTTGTTAAAAGAATACGTCAAAATGATAGTACAACACAGGTGATTATTATCAGTGCTTTTAGTGATAAAGAGTATCTTTTAAAAGCTATTGAGTTACAGTTAGTTAAGTATCTTATTAAGCCAGTTAAGGAGAGCGATTTTAGAGATGCTTTGCAACAATGTGTTCACACTTTAAGTAATAAGCACTCAAATATTATTAAGCTCTCCTCAAATACTATTTATGACTGTTTTAATCAAACTCTTTTAATCCAAGATGTTTTTGTTAAACTGCGAACAAAAGAGTTACTTTTATTAGATTTATTAGTTAAACATAAAAATCGTTATGTAACCTATAGTGAAATTGAACATCAAGTATGGAAAGAGAGTGCTATGAGTAAAGATGCATTAAAAACAGTTATAAAAAATCTTAAAGCTAAATTAGCAAGTGTAAAAATTTCTAATCTTTCTGGAACAGGGTATAAAATTGATATTGAATAACAGTTTGGTTCTAGCTTATGGAATAACTTTTGGAATCGTTTTTATGACAATGGTTTATACCCTCATTCGTTACCTCTCATCCAAGGAGAGTATCTATCTGAGTTATTGTATTATGCAACTTTTTTCTTTTGTTTATATTTTAAGTTACAGCCAACTTTTTTTTATTTCAAAAGTTATTCAAGAATTAAGTCTTGTGGGTGCAAGTTTAAGTGCACTTGTCTTTGCCGTTGGTTTTTATCAAGGAAGATTTATTCCAACTATTGAAGATTATAAAGGGTTAATAATCAATACAATTTTGCTAAACATTGTAATTCTTACATCTTTTTATCACTATATGCTTTTTGAATATCTTCCTTATACGATTATCTATGCGATACTTTTTATCTCTATTATTTTTAATTTTAAGCATGGGTTTAGACCTACATTTATTTATGTCATTGGTTGGTCAATTTTTTGTTTTTTACTTTTTGTTTTTGATTTTAAGAGTTATTATAGTGATAAAAATTTGCTTGATATTGTCTTGGTGGCATTTGCTATTGAAGCAGTACTTTTTACCCTTTCTGTAGCATTTAAATATAGTTCTTTAAAGAAGCAATCTCAAAGCTATGAAGCTATGCTTTTACAACAATCAAAGTTAGCAAAAAGTGGTGAAATGATAGGTAACATTACCCATCAATTTCGTCAGCCTTTAAATAATATTGCCTATATTCTAATGAATTTAAAAAAACGGTATGAACACAATAATCTTAACGAAACCTATTTTGATAAAAAGATAAATCAAGCCCATACACAACTTCAATTTATGTCAAAAACAATTGATGATTTTAAGAGTTTTTATGCTCCCTCTAAACAAAAAGAGGTTTTTGAGATTCAAAAGAGTATTGATGAAGCCCTTACAATTGTAGATGCAAATTTAAAAAAGCGAAATATTGATTTACAATTACTCTTTGATACCAATGAGGATATTCAAATAGAGGGAGTACGCAATGAACTTTCTCAAGTAATTGTTGCGTTGCTTTCTAATGCTATTGAAGCCTTAAGAGATATTGAAAACCCGTGGATAAAATTTGTTGTCAGCAGTTCTGCTGCTGAGGTCATTATCACTATTGAAGATAATGCAAAAGGCATTGAGCCAAAAAATTTAGACAAGGTTTTTGATGCCTATTTTTCTACAAAAAAAGAGGGAACAGGAATTGGTTTGTATTTAGTGAAGTTGATTATTGAAGAGAGTTTTGAAGGAGAGATTAATGTTAAAAATACTCAAGAGGGAGCTTGTTTCTCCCTCACTTTTGAGAAGTTAAGTTTTAGTTAGTTTTATTGAGTAAATCATTTCTTGGGTAGATAAATGATAAACGTTTTGTCTGCTTGATGGTTTTATCCTCTTTTGTTGTTACAATAATATTAACATTTAAAGCACTATCTTTACTATCTGAAATAAAAAGCCGCCTCTTTGTTTCGATAATAAGAACTTTTTTTGCTCTTTTTTGTCCTTTAAGTTTAAACGGTTTAAAGCGCTTAATACGAAAGTTTTTATTATCCTCTAAACTAATTGTATAGGTGTAAGCTTTATCTTGCGTGTTATGAAGGGTTAAAATATAGTTATTGCTTACTTTTGCATTCTCTTTTATATTATAGAGTTTAGTTGTCTTATTCACATTTAATAAGAAATACTCTTTTTTAGAAGCAAATATAATAGCTAAAACAATACAAAGAACTAGACTTATGTAGTATAAATTATTACGTTTAGAAAAGAGTAAGCTTTTAGTCTTTTTAAGCACTTGGTTGGTACTTCCCCATGAAATAAGTGAAGATTTTCCAAGTTTTCCCATGACGGAACTACAAGCATCTGAACACTCTAAACAGTTTATACACTCTACTTGTAAACCTTTTCGTATATCAATATTGGTTGGGCATACTTTAACACAGGCTTCGCAAGCTGTACACTCTTCATTGTCTTGCCACTGTTTAATATTAAAAATAGACTTTTCACCATCTTGATAAATAGTGCCACCTCGTGTTGTATCATAAATAACTTGTTTGGTATCATCATCATATAAAACTGACTGAATACGTGAATAAGGACAGACATAGGTACAGAAGTTTTCTTTCATAAAAACAATATCATAAAACAAAAACAGTGCAGTACTTACAATAAATAAAATCATAAAGCTGTGTTCATTGGGTTTCATTATGTAAGTAAAAAAATCCTCAGGTGGAACAAAATAAAGCATAAAGTTTGTAGAAATGATTAAACACAGTATTGCCCATAGAAAAAGGGATAGATATTTTTTGATACGTATAGTTATGGTGGTGTATTGAATCTCTTTTTGTTTATTCTTGATTTTTCGTAAGTCTAATAGAGTACCTTCAATTAAATCGCGGTAAATCACTCTAAAAATTGTTTGAGGACAGGCCCAACCACACCAAATACGACCCAAAATAGCTGTCATGGTAAAAATACCAATAAATAAAAACATGAGTAAAAATGGCATAATAAAGAGCTCATTCATGTTAAAAACAATACCCATAAAATGAAACTGTAGTTTATCAAAAGATAAAAGCAGTAGGTGATTGCCATTGATAGTAATAAAAGGTAACCCAAGGGTAAACAGTGTAATAATCAAGTATGTTAGATAACGTTTTGTAGTAAAAGTCATAATTATCTCCTAAATTTTTTGTAGTATAAAAAGATTTGGTGTTCATTTGGTGGTACAGCAAAAATATTTTTAAAATTTGATATAATCACTTTTTTAAAGGAATAACTTATGGATTTAGCAAATATCTTACTTTTTATTGGAGCCTCTTTTCTGTTATGTTTAGCCCCTGGTCCAGATAATATTTATGTATTAACCCAAGGAATGACCCGTAGTAAAAAAGCAGCTATTGTGACAACGCTTGGTTTATGTAGTGGGCTTATTTTGCATACGAGTGCAGCAGCTTTTGGTATTTCAGTGATTTTTCAAACTTCACAAGTAGCCTTTGATATTGTGAAGTATTTGGGGGTGGCATATTTACTTTATATTGCGTATCAAGCTTTTAAATACCGTAATGAACCGTTAGATTTAACAACTCAAAACTCCAAAGCAGAATTAAAAAAGCTATATGTAAAGGGGTTTATTATGAATATTTTAAATCCTAAAGTCTCTATTTTCTTTTTAGCTTTTTTACCACAGTTTGTTAATACACAAGCGGGTAATGTTCCTTTACAAATGATTATTTTAGGAAGTATTTTTATGGTGATGACCATTGTGGTTTTTTCTTCAATAGGAGTAGCAGGAAATCTTTTAAGTGCAAAACTCTTAGAAAAACCAAGTATTGTAAAAATTATGAATATCTTAACATCGTTTGTTTTAGGAAGTTTAGCAGTTAAGTTAGCGTTATCTGA
>CAZIES010000022.1:5572-24913 GCA_964538295.1 uncultured Arcobacter sp.
ATATCTTAACATCGTTTGTTTTAGGAAGTTTAGCAGTTAAGTTAGCGTTATCTGAGCGTTAGGTGGTATGGATTAGATAGGTATGTATCCTATCTAATTTGTCCATTACCGTAGATTTTATATTTGAATGTTGTTAAATCATTGATTCCCATTGGTCCTCTTGAGTGAAGCTTATTGGTACTAATTCCTACTTCAGCACCTAATCCAAAGGCTCCTCCATCAGTAAATCGTGTACTAGCATTGGCATAAACACACGCGGCATCAACTTCATTTAAAAACTTATTGATTGTATTATAGTTTTCACTTAAAATTGACTCAGAGTGTCCTGAACCATATTTATTAATATGATAAATAGCATCAGCTACATCATCAACCACTTTAATATTTAAAATATTGGCTAAATATTCTGTATCATAATCTTCGTGGGTTGCACACTGAATATCAATATGTTTTCGTGATTCATTACACCCTTTAAGTTCAGTACCTTCAGCGATAAAAGCTTCATATAGTGGTGGTAAAATATATGGTGCTACCTCTTTATGCACTAAAAGTGTCTCCATTGAGTTACAAACTCCAGGTCGTTGAACTTTGGCATTAATAGCAATATCAATTGCTTTTTCATGGTTGGCATTTTTATCCACAAAGATATGACATAGACCTTTATCATGTTTTACAACAGGAACGGTTGCATTTGCACTGACATGTCGAATAAGCGCTTCACCACCTCGCGGAACAATTAAATCAACATATTTATCTTGTTTGATAAGTTTATCAACCCCTTCACGTGTTGCATCAGGAAGTAGTGCGATAGCTTGTTCTGGTAGTTTATTTTTACCTAGAACATTTCGTAAAACTGTAGCAATCGCTTTGTTACTATGCTCTGCCTCTTTCCCGCCTTTTAAAACACATACATTTCCACTTTTAAAACAAAGTGCTGCTGTATCACTGGTTACATTTGGACGACTCTCATAGATGATGCCAATAACACCAATTGGTATAGAGACTTTTTGGATATTTAGTCCATTTTCTGTTACCCAACCATCAAGGATTCTTCCTACTGGTTCTTTAAGTGTTGCAATCTCTCGAATGGCATTTGCCATATCGACAATACGATCTCCTGTTAACAATAGTCTATCCATTAGTGCTGGTGAAAGATTTGTTAAAACGGCATTGCTCATATCTTTTTCATTATTACTAACGATATAATCGCAGTGTTCAATAAGGGCATCTGCCATCTCATTGAGTACGCGATTTTTAACTTCACCACTTAAGGTGGCGATTTCTCGACTTATTTTTTTTGATTCTTCTAAAAATTGTTGCATGTTGTTTCCCTATTAGATGCTTTGGGTTTTATAGTACCCTTTTAGACATTTTGGCTATTTTATCTAAAAAATTCTTTGTAATAGAAAAGTTAGAGAGGATATAATCAGATACTACAAGGGTGTAGTATCTGAGAATAAATTATGAAAGTGCGTTGATTTTGTCTGCTAGTGCTTGTTTTGATTGTGCACCAATTAGTTGGTCAACTACTTCTCCATCTTTCATGAAAAGAATTGTTGGAACAGATCTAACACCATATTTTACAGCTAAATCTTGTTGTTCATCTGTGTTTACTTTACAAATGTTTGCTTTTCCATCAAACTCTACTGCTAATTCATCAATAACGGGACCAATCATTCTACAAGGACCACACCAAGGTGCCCAAAAGTCTACTAAAGATACTCCATTATTTACTGTATCATCAAAATTTTCTGGTGTTAATTCAATATATGTGCTCATTTTATATTTCCTTTTTTTATAATTTTTTAAAAAACTGTGAAATAATATCAATAAAGAAACTTTTTGTCAAGTATGTACTTTATAGTTATATAGTTACCTTAAAGTAACTATAAGAAAATGGAGAATATAATCTTCTAATTAAAAGAGGATATTATGGAAAATAAAAATTATAGTTGTTTTTTTCAATTAGCAACGGATATTATCGGTGGAAAATGGAAAGGTATGGTTCTTTGGGCTCTAAAAAAGGGAATAAAACGTAATGGTGAACTAAAACGTCTTATTCCAACAATTAGTCAAAAGATGTTAACCCAACAGCTACGAGAACTAGAAGATGCAGGTATTGTTGAACGTATTGTTCATCCCGTTATTCCTCCTAAAGTGGAGTATAAGCTAACTTCTTCAGGAGAGAAGTTAATCCCTATTTTATATGAGTTACACGATTGGGGAAAAATGTATGCACAAACAGAAGGAATCGCTTTAAAAAAGGGCGGTCACTGCAATATTGACTAAAAGGAACGAATAGTGTTTTTCCCCTCTTTTTTAGAGAGATAGAGTGCTTGATCGGCACGTTTAATCGTATCATCAATACTTTGGTCATCTTTTTTAAGTTGAGCCAGACCAAAACTAGCTGTTGCGATAAACTCTTTTTTATTAAGTGCACTTCCAAACTTTTGTCGTATGCGTTGAGCAACCTGTTTCGCTTCGGCTTCTTTTGTGTTTGGTAGAAGAATGATAAACTCCTCTCCTCCATATCGTGCAGCTATGTCTATTGTTCGTATACTAAAAGTAATATCTTCTGAAAGTTTTTGAATCACCTGATCACCTATTTGATGCCCTTGTGTATCATTGATTATTTTAAAGTTATCAATATCTACCATGATAATACTTAAAGGTTCACTAAAACGTTTTGCGCGGTTAAACTCTATTGTAGCGTGTTTTGTAAAGTAACCACGGTTAAATAGTTCTGTTAAAGGGTCAATTTGGGAGAGTTTAATGAGTTTTCGTTGAAGATGAGTATAGTAATAAATGAGTATTAAAAAGCCCAGTGAAATAATAAAGGAAATAAGAATTGTCATTGTACGTTGATGATACCAAGGTTTTAATATATCTTTTGTTAGAACACTAACCCCACTTACGATGTGATACTTGTTAGATTGTACAAGTGTAGCAATCCTCTCTTTATTATCTAATGGAGAAGGTATATCATAGGTTTTTTTGTTGATATTTAAATCAACAAATGCTTTTATCTCTTTAACTTGCTTACCAATATACTCTTTTTTATAAGGGTAACGGGCATAGATTTGACCATTACGTGCACCAATAAAAATTGTACTATTTTTATTAATCAAGTTATCTTTATAACGTTGGTTAAAAAAACTCATATCTAATATAGTCACAATAATATGTTCTAAACGATTTTTTTTATAAAAAGCTTTACTCGCTGCAAAAAACCATCGGTTTTTATGAACCTTTGAAAGTTTAGGAACACCAATAAAGGTGTTAGCAGAGAAGGCTTGGTCAATGTGAAATGTGGCATATTCTCTATCTTTAATAGAAGGTGGTGTTCCTTTTCCTGTCCAGTGAATGATTTCTGCATTTTTATTAACAATAAGAATATCCATAATATAAGGTCGCATATTTTTTAATAATAGCTTTTGAATTTCATTATCATGGTGAGGGTTATTTGAAATATGCTCTTCGGCAAGGTGTATGCCTTCCATGAGCTCTTCAACACCAAAGAGTAATCGCTCTATATCTGATTTGATAAATTGCGCTAAGGTTTCAGTTTTATTTTGTGCATCATTTATAGCGGCTTTTTTTTGATTGTGAAGGTTAATGTAGAGTAAATAGATAATGATTGATGAAATAAGTAGTAGTGTAAAGATGTTAATAAAGTAAATTTTCTTATCTAATGTATAACCCATGTTATCATCTCCTAACTGAATCATACACTAATTTCATTGATGTGTAGATAAAATGATAAGTTTAGATTATAATAATTATTAGAAGATGTTTTTTACATTAAAGATTTATATGCTAAATATTGCTTTAAAGAGGGTTTTTATGGGCTTAAAAGAAGGGAAGTCCCCTCTTTTATATTTTAACTAAATATCTTCCTACAGCCTTTCCTGCTAAAAGTGCATCATAGGCCTCTTTGATTTCATCTAAGCTAATTTCGTTGGTTAAGTCTTCTAGGGTATTAATTTTAAAATCACTTGCAATTTTTTCCCAAGCGGCAATCTTTTTCTCACGTTTACACTCTACAGAATCAATACCAATTAATCGTACCCCTCTTAAAATAAATGGGAAAACATTGGTTGCTAGTTCGTGTGATGAAGTTAATCCACAACATGTTGCAACCCCATCATATTGAATTACTTTTAAGGCTTCAGCTAAAATATTTCCACCTACAGTATCAACAACACCAGCATATTTTTCACTGCCCATTGGTCGTTTGTTTTCTATATCAAACTCTTTTCGTAAAATTACATCGCTTGCACCTAACTCTTTTAAGAAAGGAATTTTATCCTCTTTTCCAGAAATTGCAACAACCTCAAATCCTAATTTACTTAAAATTGATACAGCAATGCTTCCCACGCCACCAGTTGCTCCAGTAACTAAGACTTTTCCTGAAGTTATACCATTATTTAATAACTCATTAACACTTAATGCTGCTGTTAATCCAGCCGTTCCGTAGGTCATTATCTCTTTATCAGTGATATTTTTTGGCATTGCTACAACCCAAGAAGCAGGGACTTTTACAAATTCAGCATGACCACCATTGGTATTCATCCCCATATCATAACCTGTTACAAGAACACGATCTCCTATATTGAACTCAGTACTATTTGACTCCTCAATGCAACCTGCAACATCAATACCAGTAACATGGGGGAAAACTCGAGTTACACCAGGGTTTCCAACAGAGCTTAGTGCATCTTTAAAATTAAGTGAAGAGTATGTTACTTTTATTAAAACTTCATTTTCTTCAATTTGTGGTTTATCAATTTGTTGGATACCAGACGTAAATTTTTTATCTTCAACTTTTTCAACTACGTAAGCTTTCATATATTTCCTTTTTAGAAGTCTCTTATTAAAGTAGAGAGCTAAATTTAATTACTTCTTTTAATGAAGTAAAGACTAATAGAGATGAATTACTTTATTTTTTCAATAATTTTATCCTCTCTTTACTTATACTGAAATTTTAGCTAAAATACTAAATAAGTGCAAGAACTTACTAAAAAGAAATGTACTATCTAAAAAGATACTATAGTCTTAAAATAGGAGGAAAAATGACTAAAAAAGTAGAAACAGAAGTTGAAAAATGTCCAGTAGAAACAGCTTTAGATGTACTTGCTGGTAAGTGGAAAATTCTTATTTTATGGTATTTACGTAGTGAAACAAAACGTTTTAATGAGTTACAAAAGTTACTGCCACGTACTACGCAAAAGATGCTTATCCAAAAATTACGAGAGTTAGAAGAGGATGGTATTGTGCATCGTGAAGTTTATCCAGTTGTGCCTCCAAAAGTAGAGTATTCTTTAACTGAATATGGAAAAAGTTTAAAGCCTATTTTGAAGTCTCTCTATTTATGGGGTGAAGTCCATAAAGAAAAATTTGATAAATAATTAACGCTTTTTAGGCTTACAATCACATTTATCATGGGGGAAGAGCCAGTCTTTTATGATAAGTAGTATGGAGATAATCCATAAAATATTCATAACCCAATTGTTTGGATATTCCAAATAAAAATACCCAATAGGAAGTCCTATAGCAATAGGATATTTAACAAAATAGAAAAAGAAAATGAGTGTTCCATAAAGTGTTTTCATCTATTTTTTCCTCCTTTAAGTGTAAAATAGATAATAATTGAGATACCCGCACTTGATAATATCATGGTCATAATCATGATTTGATAACGAACGGCTATTAAAGGGTCAACTCCTGATAAAATTTGTCCTGTCATCATCCCTGGAAGTGCAACCAATCCAACTGCCAATAAGGAGTTTATTTGTGGAATCATAGAGGCTTTAAAAGCAATTTCGCGTGCTTTTTCAAAACTTATAGAATGAGTAGACTCTTTTTCAAAGCGTTCGATACATAAAGAGATAGCATTCATTGTATTTGCAAAAATCATTCCTGCAATAGGTATTACATAACGGGGTTCATAAAAACTTTCAAGGGTAAGTACAAACCCAATAATGAGTATTAAATGAATAAGCCCAGAAAGACCAAGAGAAGCAAAAATGATGCCATAATGTTGGGATGATTTATCTTGAGTGTTTCGTAGGGTTATAAGCGTTGAAACTATCATCATAAAAAGAATAATTACTGTACCAATAAGGATATTTCTCTCTTCAAAGATATAGAGTAAGAGATAACCTATTAAAAGAAGTTGCATAATCATCCGAATGGTTGAGTAGATAATATCTTTTTTATCTCCTGTCCACTTATAGTAGAAGTACCACACGATAATAAGTGGTAGTAAGGTGATGGCTAAATTTGAAAGTGCAATAGTTTGCATGATTAGGAGTTAAGCAAGTCTTTTAAACTATCTTTTGGATTTTTTCCTTGTAAGATAAGCTCAACTTCATTAGCAATTGGGGTATAAATATTATGCTCTTTTGAAAGTTTTGAGATAGCTTCACTGGTTTTTACCCCTTCAGCTACTTCTCCTAGCTCTTTTAAAATCTCTTCCAAGCTCTTACCGCTTGCTAGTCCTAAACCTACTCTAAAGTTGCGGCTTAAGGTACTACTTGCTGTTAAAAAAAGGTCACCTGCACCACTTAGACCAACAAAACTGGATTTTTTAGCATCAAAATGTTTTCCAAAACGTTGCATCTCGACAAGTCCTCGTGCAATGAGTGAGGCCCTAGCATTATTTCCTAATTGTAATCCATCACAAATTCCTGAGGCAATGGCAAGAACATTTTTATAAGCACCACAAATTTCTGCTCCAATAACATCATCGCTATAGTAGGTTTTAATAAAATTTGGGAAAAGTGGTTCAAACTCATCATAAAGTATTTTACTAGAACTATTGAGCACTAAGGCACATGGAAGTCCTTTGATAACCTCTGCTGCAAAAGAGGGACCTGAGATAAAAGCTATATTTTCATCAGGCACAAAATCAGCATAAATATCATTTAAAAATTGTCCCGTAGATGCTTCAATACCTTTTGAAGCGACAAGAATTTTTTGTCCTTTGAAAATAAAGTTATCTTTTAACCATTGTCTAATTTGTTGTGCTGGAATAGCGATGATAAGGTATTCGCACTCTAGAACTGTCTCTAGGTCTGTGAAGTTTGTAATATCTCTTGGAGTTCGTGAAGTGATATAGGCCTCTTGTTTTTGTGATAAGGCGAAATGAAGTGCTTGACCCCATTTCCCCGCTCCTATAACTCCAATAGATATTTTTGACATAGAAATCCTTATGTTAAGATAGTTTTTGCTTAAGTAATTCGTTTACTTTTTGTGGATTGGCACTCCCTTTTGAAGCTTTCATTGTTTGACCAACAAAGAACCCAAAGAGTTTCTCTTTTCCGCCTTTATACTCTGCTACTTTATCTTCATTAGCAGCTAAAATACCATCAATAATCTCTAAAATTGCGCCATCATCTGATACTTGTTTTAATCCAAGTTCGTCAATAACCGCATCAACTTCAGTTTCAGGTTTTTCCATAAGGTAATCAAGTACCTCTTTTGCAGCTTTTCCAGAGATATCTCCACTTTCAATTGCTTGTACAACTGAAGCAAGTTTTTTAGCTTGTACCGGTGAAGTCTCTAGGGTAACCCCTTCTCCTAATCGAGAAGGCAGTTCTACAGTTAACCATGTCGCTGCATTTTTACCGGTAATCCCCTCTTTCATCATTTCATCAAAGAAGTTAGCTGTTTCAAGTGACGCGGTAATCACAGAAGCATCGTACTCTTTAATACCAAAATCTTTTACAAATCGTTCTTTCTTTTCATCTGGAAGTTCAGGAATTTTAGAGAATTTTTCTAGCATTTCATCAGGAATGATTACTGGTAAAAGGTCAGGATCTGGGAAATATCGATAATCAGCTGCGTCTTCTTTCCCTCTCATTGATCTAGTTTCACCACGTTCAGGATCAAAAAGTCTGGTCTCTTGAACAATCTCTGTATCATGAATACCATCTTCCCATGCTTCAATATGTCGGTTCACTTCATATTTAATTGCTTTTTCAATGAATTTAAACGAGTTCATGTTTTTAATTTCACATCGAGTATAGAGTTTATCATCACCTTTTGGTCGAATGGATACGTTAACATCTGCTCTAAATGAACCTTCTTGCATATTAGCATCACTAATTCCTAAGTACCTTACAATTGAGTGAAGTTTTTTAAGGTATAAAATTGCCTCTTCACTACTTCGCATATCTGGTTCAGATACGATTTCAAGTAGAGGTGTTCCTGCTCTATTTAAGTCCACATGGGAAACTGTTCCTGCATGAATGTTTTTACCAGCATCATTCTCCAAGTGAGCTCGTGTAACACCAATTTTTTTGTGGCTTCCATCTTCAAAATCAATAGTTAATTCTCCAAGTCCTACTACAGGAACTTCAAATTGTGAAATTTGATACCCATTTGGTAAATCTGGATAGAAGTAGTTTTTTCTATTAAAAATTGATTTTTGATTGATTTGTGATTTTAATGCAGTCCCAAGCATAATAGCTTTGTGAACTGCCTCTTTATTTAAAACAGGAAGTGCTCCTGGTAATCCTAAACAGGTTGGACATACATTAGTATTTGGTTCCTCTCCAAAGCTAGTGGCACATGAACAAAAAAGTTTTGAGTTAGTATTAAGTTGTACATGTACTTCTAATCCAATAATGACTTCAAACATATAGGGGTTCCTTTTCTTTTATCTTATGATTTTAATATCAGCAGTTAGTTTTAGTTTTTCAAAATACTCTTTTAGGTAGGTTTTTTCTCGTTCTCGCATAATAACATTGAAAATTCTCTCTTTAACACTCTCAAAAGGTAAGATTGATACTCCTTCTTTTTTTACAATAAGTAGGGATACATACTGTTTTTGTGCAGTAAAAATAGGGGTAAAACTATTTGTTTTCGTATCATTGATTAAAAATTTCAATTGAGAGTTAAGTTTATCTTGTTCTAAATTGATTGAGGTTTTGATAACAGCATTATCATTTGCCATTGGGTTTTTTCGTGCTGCTATAAGTGCTTTCTTACTTCTTGATGTGTATTGAATCGCTTTAACATTTTTTGCTGTTTCAAAAATATGTTTGTTGGCATTATAGTAAATCTTTAAGTCATCTTCTGTAGCAATGTTAAGTTTCCCTCGAACAATCTTTTGTGCGAGTTTTTGTTTGAGAATTTGTTGTTTTGTTTGTGCTTCAAAAGCATCATAATCTTTATATTTTTGTCGAATAATTCCTTTAAAGGTATATAAATCCATTCCATTTGCAGCTGCAATCTTCTCTAAGTGATTATTTATGTCAAATACATCAACGGTAATATTCTTTTTTTCAACTTCTTGATTAAATAAAATTTCATCAATCATTTCACTGACTGCATCGGGCTTACTCATTTTTGATGATACCATCTTTGCTTTAATATCATAAAGGGTTACAGGTTCTTCATTAACTGTAAAAGCAATAGCTCCAATAGTATTTGCATTGGCAATACCATAGGCTAAAAGAAGGGTAAAAAGTATTTTTTTCATTGGTGTCCTTTTTTATAAAGCAATTATTTTATCATAATATTAGTAAAACCATTATGTGGTGGAATATTTTGTTTTAAAATGTGAGTAGTTTTTTTAAAAGAGCATATTAATAATGCTAAAGATGCTTTTAATGAAAAAATATCACTGAAGGGTATATTTTTCTCCAAGCTAAAACTAAAGGTGAGAAAGTAGTTATAACTATTAAAGATAATGCCGGAGGTATACCTCAAAATGTGATTGATAAGATTTTTGAACCTTACTTTACAACTAAACATAAATCCCAAGGTACGGGATTAGGCTTATATATGATAAGTAAAATTATTCATGATAGTTTAAAGGGTGAGATAGAAGTAGAAAATACTATATTAAATTATGCAAATAAAGAGTATAAAGGAGCCTTTTTAGGCTCACTTTATAGATTATAGTGGGGTAGTTACTTTATTGACTAAATAGAAAATAGAGTTATAATCAATCCCCGCATTTTCACTAAGACCAATTTCACAGGTTTTACTAGTTGAGAATGCCATCTTGATGTCTGGATTAAGTGCTGGTTTGAGGTTTCTTAATGCAGACTCATTTAATTCTGGGAAGTTAAAGCCTCGATCTCCTGCAAAACCACAACAGGTGACATCATTAGGAACAGTAACGTTTGTTGAACACATATTGGCTAACTTGATAAACTTACCATGTAATCCCATTTTTCGAGAACTACAGGTACTGTGAATTGCAATTGGTTCGTCTATTGCTTCAAAATTGAGGTATTGAGGAAGAACTTCTAAACTAAACTCTACGGGTTCATAGATTTTAATATCACTTTTAAAACTCTCTATCATTTTTTTTGTACAAGGGCTTGTGTCACATAAAACAGGAATCTCTGCATTATTTGTTGCTTCTAAAAGAAGTGCTTCTAAGGCATCTGATTTTGTTTGAGCTTGAGCATTAAATCCCTTTGATGAAAAGGGCATACCACAACACTGGTTTTCTAAATCGTTTGGAATAATAATTTCAAAACCAGCTTTTTGTAAAATTGTAATAGTGGTATCAAAAAGGCTCTCTTGTTCAATATTATCTCTACTTTGTCCCATGGTTCGACTAATACATGAGGGGAAATAGACAATTTTTTGCTTTGATGCTTTATTTGCAAATTTTAAGTCAATTTTATTACCTTTAGGTAGTGATTTACTCCATAAAGGCATATTGTTTCCAGAAAGATTACGAAGGGTTTGTGTAAAGGTTTCCATCGAAGCTGTTCCAAGTACTGCATGGGTAAGATTTGCACTATTAAGACCAAAACTCATACCCCGTAAGGTTGTTGAAAAGTTATTGGTTATAGCATTTGCAATTTTTTCTTGTAAAGGAGTTACTTGCTCTGCTCGTAAGTGTTTGGTTAATGCTCCTGTATCAATTCCCACTGGACAAACAGTTGAACATAGACTACAGGTTGCACACGTTTCTAAACCATCATAAATATAAGCTTTTTTTAGCTCTTTTGCCTCTTTATACTCCCCTGCTCGCTCTAATCTTGAAATCTCTCTATTCGCAACAATACGATGCCGTGGTGTAAAGGTAATAGCATTTGATGGACAAACAGGTTCACAAAATCCACACTCAATACAAGTATCAACCAACTCATTGGTTGCAGGCAGTGGTTTTAAGTTTTTAAGGTGAGCTTCTTTATCGTAGTTGATAATAACACCTGGATTTAAAATTCCTTTAGTATCAAAAAGGTTTTTGATATTTTGCATCATTTTATAGGCAGTTTTACCCCACTCCAGTTCAATAAATGCTGCCATATTTCGACCTGTTCCGTGTTCAGCTTTTAAACTTCCTTGGTATTTAACTGCGACGGATGAGGTAACATCATTCATAAAGTTATCGTATCTTTCAACCTCTTTAGGATCTGAAAAATCTTGAGTGAAAACAAAGTGAAAGTTTCCTTCTAAAGCATGTCCAAAAATGAGAGCTTCGTCATAGCCATGTTTTTTAAACATTGCTTGAAGCTCCAGTGTTGCTTGGGCTAAGTGTTCAATTGGGTACGCTACATCTTCAATGATAACCGTTGTTCCAATTTTTCGTACAGCACCAACTGCGGGAAAGAGTCCTTTTCGTATTTTCCAAAAGAGAGTATACTCTTCTATTTTAGAAGTAAACTCAATAGGACGTACGGTTTTGAACTCTTTTAAAAGTGCTTCTATTTGGGATACTTGTTGTTCAAGCTCTGGTTTAAACTCTGCGCGTGTTTCAACTAATAAAGCGGTAACTTCATCATCAAACTCTTTTAGATATTCTGGCATTCCTTTTTCATCTTGTACTGTTTTTAAAGCACGATTATCCATCAGTTCAACGGCATCAACAATGATGGATTTATCATCTCGTGCGAGTTTTAGTTTAGTTACTGCATTACAGGCATCTTCAATATTTTTAAAGAAGATTAAAGCACTGGCTTTATTGGGGTAGTCTTCAACTGTGTAGTAAGTTACTTCTTCAATAAAGGCGAGAGTTCCTTCACTACCAATAATGAGGTGCGCTAATATATCAAACTCATCGTCAAAATCAACAAGGGCATTGAGTGAATAACCACAGGTATTTTTGATTTTAAATTTTTTATTGATGAGTTTTGTTAAAGCTTTATCTTCTTTTGTTTGTGTTGCTAATCGTTTTAGCTCAGTTAGAAAGAGTTGGTGTTTTTCTTTAAAGGCACTTTTTGATGCTTCACAACCAGTATCTAGGCGTGTACCATCTGCCATGATGAGTTTGAGTGACTTGAGTGTTTTATACGAATTTTGGGCAATTCCACAACACATTCCTGAGGCATTGTTAGCAGCAATTCCTCCAATCATTGCAGCATTGATACTTGCTGGGTCTGGACCAATCTTTTTGGCATATTGGGACAAGATATTATTAGCTTGTTGCCCCGTAATTGCAGGTTCAAGAGAGATACTACTTTGATCATCTGCAACTTTAAAATTGGTAAATTTTCGTGAGGTGATAACCAAAATGGAATCACTAATTGCTTGTCCTGAAAGTGAAGTTCCAGCTGCTCTAAAGGTTAATGGTAAATCCATTTCGTGAGCAAGTGCAACAATAGCTTGTACTTCTTTTGCATTATCAGCTTTGATAACTATTTTTGGAAGTAGTCTATAAAAAGAGGCGTCAGTGCCGTAAGTAAGAGTGTGTAACTTATCAGTAAATATATTATTCTCTGATACTTTGTTTTTGATGTTTTCATAAAAATCTTGATATTTCCCTTCTAACATTTTTTATCCTTTCTCATTTTGTATCTGGGGTATTTGTGTTAAAAGTCAATCTTACTCAAGCCGTGGAACAGTATAGATTTTTTGTTGAGGATTGTCTATGTACGCAGTCATTATATCACATTGTTTTAAAATGGTATTGAGTACGTAGTTGATTATAAAGGCAACTTTTTCCATGATATATCCTTTTACTCTATTTTATAGAACTAACATGATAAAAATATGATAAATGTTTAGGTTTTGCTTAATAAAAAGTGTTAGTAATATAACCTCTAACTTCCAAAAGATATGGAAGTAGAGGTTTAAAAAGCTTTATCCTGCGCTAATTCCGAAGAATTCTGGATAGAATGCAACAATACAAAGAACGATAACTTGTATTGCAATAAATGGCATTACCCCTTTATAAATCTGTGAGGTTCGTACACTTGCTGGTGCACACCCTTTGAGATAAAAGAGGGAGAATCCAAATGGTGGGGTTAGGAATGATGTCTGTAAGTTCATTGCAATTAAAATTGCAAACCATACAGGTGAAATCCCTAGTGTTTCAGCTACTGGAACTAAGATTGGTACAATGATGTACGAAATTTCAATAAAGTCAATGAAGAATCCTAAAACTAGGATAGCTAACATTGTAAAGATAATGAATCCCCATTTGTCATCACCTGGAAGACTTAACATTGCATGTTCAACAATCTCTTCACCACCAGTGTAAGAAAATACCATAGAGAAAGCTGTTGCACCAATTAAGATACCAAATACCATAGAGGTGATTTTAACTGATTCTAATGCTGCATCTTTAACCATTGCATTTGAGTATGTTTTGTACATTAATGCTAACCCTAAGGCACCAATACATCCAACTGCTGCTGATTCTGTTGGTGTTGCAATACCTGCAAAAATAGAACCAAGTACTAAAATGATAAGTGTTAATGATGGAATAATTGCAACTAATGCTTGAATCACTTGTTTCTTTTTTGTTCCTCGACTAGGATCTGCTGGAATAGCAGGTGCTGCGTCTTTATTTAAAAAGGCTACAATTAAAATATAACCAATGTACGCTGCAACTAATGTAAGCCCTGGCCATACTGCTGCTTTAAATAGGTCACCAACTGGAACTTGAAATACGTCTCCTAAAATAATCAGTACAATAGAAGGAGGAATAATTTGTCCTAGGGTTCCTGAGGCACAAATAGTACCACAAGCTAATTCGGTGCGATATTTATACTTAAGCATTACTGGAAGTGAAATAACTCCCATTGCTACAACTGATGCACCTACAACTCCTGTTGATGCTGCAAGAAGTGTACCAACAAGTACTGTTGAAATGGCAACACCACCTCGAATCTCACCGAATAAAAATCCCATAGATTCAAGAAGTTTTTCTGCAAGACCTGTTTTTTGTAAAACAATTCCCATAAAAATAAACATTGGAATCGCCATTAAAATTGTATTTTGTTGAATAGCAAAGATTCTAAATGGCATAAAGTCAAACATAGCAATACCCTCAACTAAACCTTCACTAACAAGGTTCATAAGAGTCATTGTCTCATCTTCATATGAAGCAATTTCAACGATTCCTGCAATTAGACCAAAGAAAACAGAAACAGCCGCAAATGTAAATGCTACGGGAAAACCAATTAGTAGCATAAATAAAGCGGTAAAAAACATAATAATACCAATCATTTCTCTTCTCCTTTCTCATCTTTTTTTTGTGTCTCATCTTCACCAATATCTACAACATGGTGTTTGTGTTCTTCTAATTCGTGTTTTAAATTCTCAATCTCACCTTTAAGGTTATACTCTTCTAGTGGATGTAACTCTTTGTATACACATAGGTTTTTAATAAAGAAACCAATTGTTGTGATAATTAGTAAAAAGAATGATAATGGAATCAATGCTTTTACAATCCATCGGTATGGTAAACCACCTGGGTCTCCACTTCCTTCCATAGTTTCAATTGCTTCAAATACAGGTCCTAGAGAACTAAGTCCAACCAAAATAGCAATTGGTAAAATGAAAAGCACAGCACCAACCATATTGATCATCGCTTTTTTTCTATGGTTTAATCTATCATAGATTAAATCCACTCGAACGTGACCATCTTCTTTTAGGGTATAAGCAACCCCTAATAGAATAATCACAGAGAAGAGGTGCCACTCCATCTCTTGCATTCCAATACTTCCTGCTTTAAAGAAGTATCGCATAATAACATCGTAAAATACATTTAAAATCATAAGAACCATAGCAACCGCTGTAATAGCTCCAATGAAGTCCGCGAATTTATCAAAACCGCGTTCTAGTTTTAACAACATAAAAAGTCCTTTGGGTAGTTGTAATAAGTCAGATAAATATAATTCAGTTATATTTATATAACCTATTATATATATAATCCCCCCAAAAGGGGATTAAAAGTTTTTCTTATAAGTTATCTTTTAAGTAAAGGTAATCAGACATTTTAGTCCACTCTCTAGCTTTCTTTTGGAACGCTGCTTGAGAATCTAAAATCTCTTTTAATAGTGGTTGACCTTTAGTCTTTTCTACTAATAACTCATCGTTAGCTTTTTTCATAGCTGCCATAACTTCTGCTGGGAATGTTTTGATCTTGATATTTGGGTAATCAGTTTCAATTTTAGACCAAGCTTCAGCACTCATAGCATAGTTTTGTACATACATGTCATAAGCAGATAATCTCATTGCCACTCTTAAAATTTCTTGTAAATCTTTTGGTAACTTTTTGAATTTCTTTTGGTTTACTAAGTATTGTAACTCAGTTCCTGGCTCATGCCAACCTGTATAGTAGTTAGGAGCAATTTTGTGGAATCCCATTTTGATATCCATACCAGGTCCAACCCATTCTAATGCGTCAATTGTACCTCTTTCTAAAGATGTATATAACTCACCAGAAGCAATGTTTGTAACTGTAAGACCTAATTTCGCCATAACTTCACCAGCGAAACCTGGAATTCTCATCTTAAGACCTTTTAAGTCATCAACAGTGTTGATTTCTTTTCTGAACCATCCACCCATTTGGTTTCCTGTATTACCACCAGGGAAAGATAGAACTTTATGTTTCTTGTAAGCTTTTTCCATTAGCTCCATTCCACCACCATAGTAGAACCAAGCGTACTGCTCAGGTGCAGTCATACCAAATGGCATAGTTGTAAATGGTAAAGTATTGATATCTTTACCTTTCCAGTAATAAGATGCACTATGACCCATGTCATACTGACCACCTTTTACCATATCTAAGATTCCAAGTGCAGACTTGTGTTTATTTGAAGCATCTACTCTAATGATAAGTCTACCATTAGACATCTCCTTAACCATTTTAGCTAAGTTTTTAGGTGCATCAATAAATGGTGACAGAGTTGGTCCCCAAGTTGTTGCAAGTTTCCACTTGTAAACTTTATCTTTTGCCATTGCCGCTGATCCTAAACCAGCTACCATTGCCGCTGCTACAAGTAGTTTAGTTGTTTTACCAAACATATTCATGTTTACTCCTTCAATAAATTTGTTGTTTCATTTAAATTGTAACGTCAACAAATGATAAAGATATGATATTTTTTATCATATTTGACATTTATCAAGGAGTTTTAAAAATGTATCCAGTATCCACAACAGTTTGAATATAATCGTTCTGAAGTATCTTTCTTAGGCGTCTAATAAGGCTTCGTATAGATTCAAGTGAAGCATATGAACCCTCCCAAACATAGTTTTCAATAGCTTCATAAGAGACAACTTGATTTTTTTTCGTTAAAAAGAGGTTCATTAAAAGACGCTCTTTTTTTGTCAGTCGTGCATCAATACCAGCAATAGTAACGGTAGCTTCTTTATAGTTAAAAGAGCAGTTAGTATCAAAGATAATTTTTTCATCACTAATTTTACAAAGTTTCTCTATTTTAATTTCAAGTTCATCAATAAAAAAGGGTTTTTTTAAATAATCATTACATCCAAAGTCATAGGACTCTTTGATGATGTCCAATTCAACAGTGGCACTAATAATAAGAACGGGAACTTCATCATAGTATTCACGAATTTTTTTTAAAATCTTAATACCATCAACATTGGGAACATTGATATCTAAGATAAAACAGCTGTACCCTTCGGTGATTGCATTAAAGGCTTCTTGTCCATCAATAAAGGCATCAAGATCATACCCTTTCATCTTTAGACGTTTAACAATAGTCTTGTTGAGTTTTTCATTATCTTCTAAAAGCAAAATTTTCATAGTAATCCTTTTAAAATGTCCCATAATAAGGTTCCTGAAAAAGTCAGTGACTTTTTTAGGCTACCTTGCAAAGGGACCTTTTCTCTTAATGTCTACTTTTTACCACAGGAAGTAAATTCCTGTTAAAAGTAGGAAAACCCTAAAGAGGCAACGAGTTGCCTTTAATTATAGCTATTCTTTAGGTTTTTGATTTGGTAATTTTATTGTAAAGATAACATTATCATTATCATTGTTAACATAAATATGCCCTTGCATCTTATCTTCAATAATCACCTTTGCCATATAAAGTCCTAATCCTGTTCCTTCTTGTTTCGTTGTAAAGTAGGGATTAAAGATATCTTGAATAATTTTTTCATCAATTTTTCCTGCATCATCAATAATCTCAATTTTATTGTATTGAGATGATTGGGAGATATTAATAGTAATAGAACCTAATTTTTTAGTTTTCTCTTCTAGCTCTATTATTTTATTCTTTGCATTATTAATTAGATTTAAAAGAACTTGTTTAAATTCATTTTCATATCCAAAGATAAAAAAGTCATCTCGATTATCTTCATAGTTAACTTTAAGTGTAATGTTTGAGTAGAAAATCTGTTTTCCAATGATTTCAAAGATTTCATCAAATGAGTTTTTAATGGAGAAAAGAATTTTTTTAGTGGAAGGTTTTAAGAAGTTTCTAAAATCACTAAGGGTTTTAGACATATATTTAATTTGTACCATAGAGTCATTCACAAACTCTTCAATATTTACTTCTTGCAACTCTTCAAGCATTGCTGCTGTTTGAATATCTTGTACTTGTGCTGATAATTCAACTAAAGGTTCATTCCATTGGTGTGCAATGGCTGCAACCATATCTCCCATCTCAGCTAATTTACTCTGTTGGATGAGAAACTGTTTTTGTTGAACACGTTCAGTAATATCATCCATAATACAAACAATACCACCAATACTACCATCAATATTAGAGTAAACGGCTTTATTCAAAATGAAATATTTCATATGCTGATTGGGTAAATTTAGGGCAATTTCTGAGGTGTCGGTACTGTAACTTTTTAAGATACGTTCATCAACTGTAGTATTACGTTTAGCAATCTCATCAGGGAAAAAGTCAAAAGCTGTCTTACCAATGACATCATTTTTATGCATATTAACAAGTTTACAAAAAGCATTGTTGCAGCCTATAAATTTACCATCTCTATTTTTATAGTAAATAGCATTTGGTAGCGTATCAAGAAGAACTTTTTCAAATTTAAGTTGGTTAGAGAGCTCTTTTTCCAGTTTTTTTCGTCGTTGAATGTTGGCTCTCATGGTTAAAACTATAATACTTAAAATCGTAATAGCAAGAATAGAGATAACAAAAAATTTAGTATGCTCTCTGTAAACTGATGTTGGTAAATTAATAATTTCATAGTCATTTAAAAATTCAGAAACGTCGATATTAAAGCGGGTTAATTCATTATGATCAAAGATATAACGGTTAGGGGAGTTTTCTAAAATAGGAATATCAGTAACTTTTGTACCTTTAAGAACTTTCATTGCCATATTAGCAACAGCTTCTCCTTGACCTGTTGCAGAAGTCAGTAGTCCCCCTACTACTCCAAAATCCAAATAAAAATCCCATAACCCATAAATAGGAACAGAACTTGCTTCTCTGATTTTTTGAAAACTCTGTTTGTAAGTAAAGTGTTTCCCTGTTTTATCTTTAAAAAGAAGCACAAAAAGAATGACCGTATCGTCTTTAAGTTTAGAGACTTTCTTTTGAATAGAATCAATATCCATATTATCAATATACTCAATATTGATTTTTTTAGCGTATTTTTTGATAATAGGTCGTAAGTCTCTTTTGATGGCATAACCAGTTTTTGAAGTATCGTTTAATATGATTAAATTTTTTAAATTAGGGTGAAGTTTGCTAATAAGCTCAAAGTTTTTTTCTAAATCAACTTGTTCTACAACCCCACTCATATAGTTTTTCATATTATTTTCACCCATTAATGATCTATCAAAGTTATTAATTCCAGTGAAAAGTACGGGTAAATCTTTAAAAAGAAATTCATGATAACGAATGGCAAACTCAAAAGCGTTATTATCACTGGCAATAACTAAATCAAAATTTCGAGTAGCAAACTGTTCTTTATAGAGTTGTGCCAGCTTATCTAAATAGATGGGACCTACTACCCTTTTTGTATCCATATAAATAGTGGTCAGTTCAATATTTGGGAAAGGAGCAAATTTTTTTTCAATGGCATGTGAAATTTCATCACTCCACTTGTATCCTTTGTGATACGAGTGAAGCAGCAGGACCTCTTTTGAGTTAGAGGCAAAAAGGCTTAGTGTAAAGAGTAAAAATAATAGAATATATTTTCTCACGT
>CAZIES010000023.1:0-9217 GCA_964538295.1 uncultured Arcobacter sp.
TTGAACACTCTCACTTCCAATATCAACTTGACATACTGATAATTTATCTGCATCGGGATGTTTCTCTTTTTCTTTAACATACCCAATAACAACACCAGCAGGAATTCGAACCTTTTCTAAAGAGTCAACTTCTAATCCTATGGCGTTAAAAGTTGTACAAATATTATTCGTATCAATATTTGAAATATCAATAAAGTCTTGTAACCATGTTTTTGTAACTATCATTTAAACTGTCCTAATAATCGTAAATCACTCTCAAATAGTGAACGTAAATCTCCAATATTGTGAATAAGCATTGCAAATCGCTCAATTCCTAATCCAAAGGCATACCCAGAGTAGTTCTCATAACCTACTGCTTTGAATACATTTTCATCAACAACACCACATCCAAGAACTTCTAACCATCCTGTGTGTGAACATACTCGACACCCTTCACCTTTACAGAATACACACGAGATATCCACTTCTGCACTTGGTTCTGTGAATGGGAAGAATGATGGTCTAAATCGTACGTCAACATCGCCAAACATGTGATGTAAGAACTCTTCAAGAACATGCTTTAAGTTAGCAAAAGAGACTTTATCTGCTTCATCAACAACGAGTGCTTCAATTTGGTGAAACATCGGTGTATGGGTTAAGTCAAAATCTCGTCTAAATACAGTTCCAGGAGCGATCATTCTAATTGGTGGTTTTTGAGATAACATTGTTCGAATTTGAACAGGAGATGTATGTGTTCGTAAAAGCGTATAATCTTTGTTATAAAATGTATCTTGCATATCACGTGCTGGGTGGTACTTTGGTAAGTTAAGTGCTTCAAAGTTATGAAAATCATCTTCAACAAGTGGACCTTCTTCAACAGAGAAGTTAAGGTTTTGAAAGTACTGAATGATTCTATCCATTGTATGAACTGTTGGGTGAACTGCACCACATGAAAGCTCATTATTAAATCGAGTAACATCAATTTTTTCATTCTCTAGTTGTTTGTTTAAAGCCTCTTTTTCTAAGTCTACTTTTCGCTCTTCAATAGCACTTGTAACGGCAGCTTTTTGTGTATTAAGATTTTGTGCAAATGCTTTTTTCTCTTCATTTGGTATATCTTTAAGTCTGGCAAACTCTTTAGTTAAGCTTCCTTTTTTTCCTAAGATGTCAACTCTTAAGGTTTCAAGGGCTTCAAGTGAATCTGCGTTTTTAATTTGGGTAATCAACGCTTCCAAAAAAATCTCCTAATCTCTTTTGTGTAGTAAGATGCAATTATTTATTTTAAGTTTTTTATACTACAAAATAATTACATCTTACTACGTTTTAAATACTTACTTTATTATAAGGGCAATGATTATACTTAAAGATTTATTAGAGTTTGGTTATAATCCTTTTTATATGAAATATCATTGATATAAAAAGGATTTAAAATGTGTATTTTTTGTAAAATTGTAGAGGGTGAAATCCCTAATAAAACTGTCTTAGAAAATGAAAACTTTTTGGCTTTTGAAGATATAAATCCATCTGCAAAAGTTCATGTACTAATTATTCCAAAAGCGCATTATGCCTCTTTTGATGTTTTTCCTGCTGAAATGATGTGTGAAATGACGAGTTTTATTCATGAAGTTGCTGCAAAGCTTAATGTCAAAGAGAGTGGTTATAGAATTATTACAAATATTGGTGAGCATGGAGGTCAAGAAGTTCCTCACTTACATTTTCATCTTTTAGCGGGTGAATATGTTGGTCGTTTAGTAGGTCAAAAATAATGCAAAGTCTATTTTGTGATAAGGAAGCATTAAATTACTCTTCAGATGTTGCTATGCGTGTGTATACTTCAAGACTTCTTGGACAAGATTCAAACCTAGTTTTACATGGAGGTGGGAATACTTCAGTAAAATCAATAGTAAATGGTGAAGAGATTTTATATGTTAAAGGAAGTGGTTGGGATTTAGCAACCATCGAAGAAGCTGGTTTTGCACCTGTTAAATTACAACCTTTAATAGAAATGGCAAAGTTAGATGCATTAACAGATAGTGACATGGTCAAACAACAACGAAATGCTATGATTGATGAAAGTGCTCCTAATCCATCTATTGAAGCGATTCTTCATGCAATTATCCCTTTTAAATTTGTAGACCATACGCATTCTGATGCTGTAGTAACCATATCCAATACACCAAATGGTGAAGCTATTATCAAAGAGCTTTATCCTAACTTTTTGATTGTTCCTTATGTAATGCCAGGATTCATTTTGGCAAAAACTATTTATGATATGAGTAAAGATTTAGATTGGTCAACATGTGAAGGTATTATTCTGTTAAATCATGGAATTTTTACTTTTGATGATGATGGAAAAGTTGCTTACGAAGAGATGATTGAAGCAGTAACTTTAGCAGAAGAGTATTTATTAAATAATACAACTATTAAAGAAATTGAAAATAAAACTTCTTTTGATGTTGAAACTTTAAAAGCTTTAATAAGTAAAGCCAAAGGGTTTGATATAGAGTTAAAACTTAATCAATCTTCTATTGCACACACCTTTGCTTCTCAAGAGAATATCAAAGTGTTATCAAAAAAAGGTATTTTAACACCAGAACATATTATACGAACAAAGCGTTATCCTATGGTAGTTGGTGAAGATATCAAGGTTTCATTAGAAGCGTACCAAAAAGAGTATCTAGAGTACTTTGAAACTTTTGCTCACGATGAAATCTGTTTAAATTCTGCACCAAACTGGGCAATTATTCCTAATGTAGGAACGGTTAGTTTTGGAAAAAATGAAAAAGAGTGTAGTGTGATTGAAGATATCAATAATCATACTATGGAAGCAATTTTACGGGGTGAATGCCTTGGAGGTTTCAAATCTATCTCATTAAAAGATGGATTTGAAATGGAGTATTGGGAATTAGAACAAGCTAAGCTAAAAAAATAGAAGTCGTAAAAGAGAGGATAACTATGAAATATCTTTTAGCCATTGATGCAGGAACTGGAAGTATTCGGGCAGTTTTATTTGATACAAAAGGTAATCAAATAGCCGTATCACAACAAGAGTGGACGCATAAAGAAGAAGAGGGTGTAGCAAACTCAATGACTTTTGATACAACTGAAAACTGGAAAAAGGTTTGCACATGTATTAAAGGAGTAATCAACGAGGCAAAAGTTGATGCTAAAGATATACTCTCCTTAAGTGCAACAAGTATGCGTGAGGGGATTGTTCTTTATGATAAAAAGGGAAAAGAACTTTGGGGCGTAGCTAATGTTGATGCTAGGGCATCTAAAGAGGTCGCTTTTTTAAATAAAAAATTTCCTGAACTTGAAAAAGAGTTTTATAAAGAATCTGGTCAAACTTTTGCTTTAGGAGCACTACCTAGAATACTTTGGGTGAAGAACAATCTTCCAAAGGTTTATAAACAAACAGCTAATGTCTCTATGATAAGTGACTGGGTATTAGCAAAATTGAGTGATAAAATAGCAACTGAACCTTCAAATGGTGGAACAACTGGAATTTTCTCATTAAAGAAAAGAGATTGGGCTTCGAAAATGGCTAAAAAGGTTGGTCTGAAAGATTTTATCTTTCCTCCTGTTTTAGAAAGTGGAGAAGTCTTAGGAACAGTAACTAAAAAGGCTTCTAAGATAACTGGACTAAGCACTGATACTTTAGTCGTTATGGGCGGAGGAGATGTTCAGCTTGGAAGTGCTGGTTTAGGTGTAACAAAACTTGGTGAGTGTGCAATTATTGGTGGGTCATTTTGGCAACAAGTAGTAAATATGAAATCAAAAGTAACTCCCCCAAAGAATGTGAGTGTGAGAGTTAACCCTCATGTTATTGATGGACAATCACAAGCTGAAGGGATTACTTTTTTTAGTGGTCTTGTAATGCGTTGGTTTAGAGATGCCTTTTGTCAGCACCAAAAAATAAAAGCTGAACGTTTAGGAGTAGATACCTATTCTCTTTTAGAAAATATGGCAAGTAAAGTGCCTGTTGGATCACATGGGATTATGCCAATATTTTCTGATGATATGAAATATGGAAAGTGGTACCATGCTTCTCCTTCATTTGTAAATTTAAGCATTGATCCAGAAGTGTGTAATATTGCTTCTATGTTTAGAAGTTTACAAGAAAATGCAGCTATAGTAAGTGCGATTAATTTAGAAAAAATAGAAAAATTTACTAAAGTGAAAGTTGATACAATTGTATTTGCTGGAGGAGCGAGTAAAGGAACACTTTGGCCACAAATCGTTGCCGATGTAACAGGTAAAAAAGTGAAAGTTCCCGTAGTAAAAGAAGCAACAGCTTTGGGATGTGCAATATGTGCAGGTGTTGGAGCTGGTGTTTATAAAGATATTGATAGTGGTGTTAGTAAGTTAGTGAAGTGGGATAAAAAGTTTAAACCTGATATGAAAAATCATGAAGCGTATAAAAAAATTATGTATACGTGGAAAAAGGTTTACAAACGGCAGCTGAAACTAGTTGATGAAGGTCTTACGACTTCTATGTGGAAAGCACCTGGAATTTAAAGGAGTATATGTGTATCTTACGAATGAAAATGATCATGAATATAGATTTGGAACCCATGGACCAAAGTATTTAACCAATGGTCCTAAAATTGATATGGGTGTTGTTGTTATCACTGCAGGTGAATCACATCCTTGTCATAAACATGTTCATCAAGAGGAATCTTTTTTAGCCTTAGAAGGTGAGTGTAATGTTTATGTTGATGGAGAATTAGTAGTTTTAAAGGCTGGTGATTATCTACGATGTGATCCAGGTGAAGCACACTTATTTAAAAATGTCTCAAATGAAGATTTTAAAGCTGTATTTATAAAAGCGGTACATGCTGAGGTTAAGGATTCTGTTTATATTGAGTGGGAACCGGGTCAGCCTTTTGTTAAAGAAGACTAAAATTTTTTGCATACATAAAAAAAGGGAAAAGTATTAAGCTTTTCCCTTTTTAGTTTTATTCATATTACTAATTATTCGTCAGTAAAACTACCTAAATTCATCAGTTTTTCATAACGTCTTGCATGACGCTCTTCTTTTGGGATAGCACTTAACTCTTCTACTGAATTTAAAAAATAGTCACCTAAAGCTTGAATTGCTTCATCTTTTTGCCGATGCCCACCAATTAATGGTTCATTTACTACATCATCAATTAAGTTTAACTCTTTTAAATTTTCAGCTGTGATTTTTAGACTATTTGCTGCTGTTTCAGCTTGTGCAGGATCATTCCATAAAATAGCAGCACATCCTTCTGGTGAGATAACTGCATAAACAGAGTAGCGCATCATCGCTAGTTTATCTGCAACCGAAATTGCTAATGCTCCACCTGAACCACCTTCTCCAATAACAACGGATACAGTAATTGTATCAAGGTTTGAAAAATCATACAAATTTCGTGCAATTGCTTCAGATTGGTTTCTCTCTTCTGCACCTAGACCTGGATAGGCACCTGGGGTGTCCACAAGCATTAGAATTGGAATATTAAACTTCTCTGCTAATTTTGCAGCTCTTAGGGCCTTTCTATAGCCTTCAGGGCTTGGCATACCAAAGTTTCTTTTTAATTTATTCTTTGTTCCTCGACCTTTTTGCTCACCAATAACAACACATTTTTGTTCACCAATATATCCTAAGTAACAAACAATTGCTTGGTCATCTACATAGTGTCGATCACCATGAATTTCATATTCATCATGCATTAAACCACGAATATAGTCCATAGCATATGGTCGATCTGGGTGACGTGCAAGTTGAAGTTTTTGATAATCATTTAAATTAGTAAATGTTTTTTCAACTTCTTTTTGAAGTTTTTTTTCTAAAATTTCAGCTGCATGCTCATCAGATTTTGATTGTGCAACGAGTATATCTTCTTCAATTTTTTTAATTTTTTCTTCAAACTCTAAATAGGTTGCCAATGTTGTCCTTTATAGTAAGAGGGAAACCCTCTTAATGTTTCTAATTATTTATTATATTTTTTAAAGATTACAGAACCGTTTGTTCCACCAAAACCAAAGTTATTACTCATTACTGTTGTTAGTTCAACTTCTCGTGAAGTGTTAGCAACATAATCTAAATCACATTCTGGGTCTTGGTTTTCGATATTAATTGTTGGAGGAATAACACCTTCGTTAAGTGCTTTAATAGTGAAAATTGCTTCAATTGCACCAGCAGCGCCTAAACAGTGACCAATTTGACCTTTTGTAGATGTTACAGGAGGACAGTTTTCAACCCCTCCAAATAACTCTTTAATTGCTTTTGTTTCATTTACGTCACCAACTGGTGTTGACGTTCCGTGTGAGTTGATATAATCAATTTTAATTTTTTCACCAGTAGTAGCCTCTGCCATACCAATTGCTGCTTTCATTGATCGAAGTGGTCCATCCATAACAGGAGCAGTGATATGGTTTGCATCACCACTTTCACCAAATCCAATAATTTCACAATAGATTTTTGCTCCTCGAGCCTCTGCTGATTCCAATGTTTCAACAACAAGAGCTCCTGCACCTTCTCCCATCACAAAACCATCTCTGTCTGTATCAAAAGGTCGTGAAGCTTTTTTAGGCTCGTCATTTCGTGTTGATAATGCTTTCATTGCAGCAAATCCACCAACACCAGCACCACATACTGCACTCTCTGCACCAATAACTAAGATTCTATCTGCTCCATTAATTTTAATTGTTTTAACTGCATCTGCTAAGGCATGTGTTGAAGCGGCACACGCAGTTACGTGTGATAAAGATGGACCTTTTAGACCATGTTCAATTGAGATAAATCCACCAAGCATATTTACTAAAGATGAAGGTATAAAGAATGGTGATATTCTTTTTGGACCTCTATTTTCACATACAACAGAGTTCTTTTGAATCGTTCCTAATCCTCCGATACCTGATGCTGAAATAACACCAAATCTATCGGCAATAGAGTCATCTACTTTTTTATTTTCTGCTGTTACAAAACCTGAATCATTCATTGCTTCATTTGCAGCTTTAATTCCAAGTTGAATAAATCTATCTGCTTTTTTTACCTCTTTTTTATCCATAACTGTTGCTGGATCAAAATCTTTTACTTCTCCTGCAATTCTTACAGGGTATTCACTTGCATCAAATAGTGTAATTTCATCAATTCCACACTCTCCTGCAACTGCAGCGTTGAATGATGTTTCAACATCATTTCCAATAGAATTAATAGTACCAATACCAGTTACAACAACTCTTCTCATTATAATTTGCTCCATATATTATTTAAATTATTCAATTTTTTGATTGTAAAAACTCAATAGTTTAAATAAAAAGCAAAGGAAAAATCCTATGCTTTTTATTTGTGCGTTAAGAATTACGCGTTATCTTCGATGTACTTAATAGCGTCAGCTACAGTTTGAATACCTTCTGCATCTTCATCTGGGATTTCGATATCAAATTTTTCTTCTAATGCCATAACTAATTCAACTACGTCTAAAGAATCTGCACCTAAATCTTCAATGAATTTTGAATCTTCTTTTACCTCTGCTGCGTCACAATCTAATTGCTCTACTACTACTTCTTTTACATCATCTAATAATGCCATTTTCTTTCCTTTTTAAAAATTATCACGTTATTATATCAAAAAAGATTTTAAAATTACTTTTTTGTATATTTTTGTTTTATTAACAATTGAGATTATACGTATAATCCACCATTTACTTTTAAGATTTCACCTGTAATATACGATGAATGGTCACTTAATAAAAATGCTACTGCATCTGCAATCTCTTTTGGTTGTCCAAATCGTGAAAGAGGAATATTCTTTTCATATTCTGCTTTTACTTCATCTTTTAATTCATCAGTCATATCTGTTTGAATAAAACCTGGTGTTACTGCATTATATCTGATACCTCTTGCTGCTGCTTCTTTTGCAAATGATTTCGTCATTGCATTAAGTCCACCTTTAGAAGCTGAGTAGTTTGTTTGACCTGGATTTCCCATTTCTCCAACAATTGAAGAGATATTTACAATTGATCCAAATTTCTTTTTACCCATAGCTTTAAGAGATGCTTTACATCCAATAAATGCAGATGTTAAGTTAGCAGCAATGACATCATTAAAATCTTGAACTGACATTCGTAGTGCTAATTTATCTCGAGTAATTCCTGCGTTGTTAACTAGATATGACATTTCACCATCCGCATCAATAACTGTTTTAATTGCGGCTGTAAACTCTTCTTCATTAGTAACATCAGCTTTTACAATTGCTGCAGATCCACCTGCTGCTTCAATCTCTTCTTTAATTTTCTCTGCAGCGTCTGCACCACTTCGATAGTTAATCCAAACTTTGAGTCCAAACGAAGCAAGTGTTTTTGCAATTTCTGCACCAATCCCTCGGCTTGCTCCAGTTACGAGAACATTTTTTCCTGTAAACTTCATTGTTGTCCTTAATTAAAAATTCTCAGCATTTTATCTAAATTTTGATTTATACTAAATCAAACTATAAAAAGAAGGTGAAAATAGCTGTAGTCTAGACGCCTCTTTGGTTATCCCAAACACGAATATGTAAACGGTCACAATATTTATAGCCACACTCAATTGCCATAGTAATAACACTTTGACAATGTTCCCGTATCTCTTTTTCACTATCTCCCATAGGCATGAGATAGATTTGTGCAGTTGGAATAAGTTTTGCGATGGTTTTAATCTCTTCTTTGGCTTGTTCAATAAAGTCGTTGCTTACAACAAATTTTAAGTAAGAGTTTTGGGTGTGGTTTAAAATTGTTTTTAAGGTATTTTCATTAATACGTTTTTTAAGTGGTTCAAAGGAGTTTGAGAGTTTGACACTCATTGAAAAAAGTACTTCTTTTTGGTAATCAAATTCAAAGTTTATATCTAAAGAAGCGTTCGTTTCAATGGTAACTTGATAACCATGAGTGATATAATATTCTAAAAGTTCTTGAAATTCTGAATGTCTCCAATAAAGAAGAGGCTCCCCTCCTGTAATAACAATATCGGTTTTATAGGTTGGTTCTAGTTTATTTACTTCATCGATGATAGTTGTAGCATCCATTTGATGCCATTGTTCTTTAAAGGCAGGATCAACTGCATAATAAGAGTCACATGAGCATTTTTTAATACCGCTTGGTGTTTCATACTCTACTGCAAATCCCTCACACTTGAAATTACACTTTCCAAAACGAATAAAAATAGAAGGGGTTCCTACAAGTTTTCCTTCTCCTTGGATGGTAGGACCAAAGATTTCATTAACTTCAAGAAG
>CAZIES010000023.1:9317-23608 GCA_964538295.1 uncultured Arcobacter sp.
TAGAAACTGTTTAAACCAATTAAGGTGTTTAAAGTCAGTCACCATACCATTTTGAAGTTGGGAACTTTTTAAATAGATAACAACTTTTCCTTGATGTCCATGTAAGTGTCGGCACTTTAAGCATGGGTCAAGTGAAAATTCAGGATTTAACTCTTGAGACCAAACACGATGCCCATAACAAAAATCAAATGCTTTAGATATTTCCCACGTCATTATTGACCTTTATAAGGGATTGGATCAACAGCACCTGCTTTTTTGAATCCATTTAGACGTAAACGACAACTATCACATACCCCACACGCTTCATTTTCTTCTTTATAACATGACCATGTATGCTCTAAAGGCACCTTTAACTCTATGGCTTTTTTAACAATATCATCTTTATGTAGAGTAACTAATGGAGTTAGAATATCAATTTTTGTTGACTCTTTTGTTCCTTCATTGATTGCATTTTTTTGCTTATTGATAAAGGAGTCAGTACAGTCAGGGTAACCTGAACTATCCTCTTCAACAACACCAATAAATAGAGCTTCTGCATTATGTTTTTCTGCAATGGCAGCTGCAATGGAGAGAAAAATACCATTTCTAAAAGGTACATAGGTTATGGGAACACCTGGTTTTACACCATCTACTGGTACATCTATCGTTTCATCTGTTAAAGCAGATGCCCCAATTTGAGCAAAAAAAGGAATATCAATTTCATATTTCTCTTCAATTCCTAAATCTTCACATACATCACGAAAGGCTTTTAGCTCTCGTTGTTCAGTCCGTTGTCCGTAGTTAAAATGTACAGCTATAATAGTATAGCCATCATTTTTTGCAATATATGAAGTGAGTGTAGAATCCATACCTCCACTTAAAATACAGACGGCTTTCTTGTTTGATGTACTACTCATACGTTAAATAATCCTTATTTGTCTTACTAAAAAATTTCCAATTAATAGGTAGTATCTGTACACTGCTATTTTCTTGAAGTTCTTCTACATCTTTTGCTAAAACAATCATACAATTACAATTGCTCAGTGTGCTTACCATACCTGGACTTCGTTTATGTGCGGGGGTAAAGTTTTCACCGTTAAAGAAACCTGGAACAATTGTTTCTCGACCTTTTTTATTTTTAAGATTTTGGGAAATTTTTGTACTGATTGTATTATGAAAAATTGCTTTATCTCCTAAAAGATTTTGTATTATAATTTTCCCAAACATTTCAAATATCAAGGCACTTGCTAAGGGGTTTCCAGGAAGATTAATAATAAAAGTGTTATCAATTTTTCCAAAAACTGTTGGTTTGCCTGGTTTAATAATAATACCATCAAAAAGTGTTTCAAACCCAAGTTCATTAAAAGCAGCTTTGGTAAAATCTGCATCACCAACACTAACGCCTCCTGATGTAATAATTAAATCTGCATCAAGAGAGTTTAGAACCGACTCTTTAATAGAATCAACTGTATCATGGGCTTGTCCAATAAAGTTAACATCACATCCTAACTCTTTACAACGTGCTATAAAAGTTGGCGTATTTGAGTTATAGATTTGATACTCTTCAATTTTTTCGTAGTGTAGTTTCAACTCTTCACCACTGGCAAAAACAACAATTTTTGGTTTTTTGTAAACTTTAATATGGGAAATTCCTTGAGAAGCTAAAATAGTTACTTTTGCAAAGTTAATAATTTCATTTGCTTCAATAAGAAGCTCTTTTTCTTTTATATCTTCACCAATAAATCGAATATGCTGATTTTTTTTAAGTGTTTGTGGTATTTTGATAGTCTCTTCATCTATAAACTCCACATCTTCTTTGGGAACAATTGCTGTTGTATTTTGTGGCACTCGTGCACCGGTCATAATTTTCACAGCTGTTTGTGGGGCTAATAATGTGCTGTTATTATCTCCTGCAAAAATAGTATCAATAACCTTTAAGGTTTCACCTTGGTTTTCATAAAGAATAGCATATCCATCCATGGCAGAGTTATCAAACTTAGGTAAGCTATAACGTGCAATAATCTCTTGGGCACATACGCGATCAATTGAATTTTCAATAGGTACAATTTCAAAGTTCTCTTTATTAATTGAGGTACAAATAATATCTAATGCTTCTTGGGGTGAAATTGCCATATAATACTCCACTAATAAAATATATTGTTAAACCTAATAAATAGAGGTTTTACCTTTATAATATTTTGGTATAATAGCGAAATTTTTTAAAAGTGAGATTACATGGATATAATGAGCGATTCTGTTGTTACCCATAACTTTATGATATATATTTTTCTTGGCGTAATGCTTTTTAATATGTATAGTGTATTAACAACTAAGAATTTTATAAAATTAGCAAAAACATTACGATTTACAACCCCTTTATACCATACAATGAATGCAATGATTATGTATACAGGAGCAATTGTTAGTGCTTATACACATGATATTAGCCTTACGGTTATTTTGATGATAGCTACTTCAATTTTTCTTATGGTTGCAGAGATTAAACGGTATAAAAAAATGCGTGTTATTAAATCAGGTGATACAAATTTGCAAGAAGAGTTTTTAGTTTTTGCAAAAAAGATTTATACAATAGAGGTGGTTGTTTTAGTAGTTGTCTATATGATTTGTAAAGTCTTTTAATGCAATATATTTATGACAAAAATGCTGGACTAAATACTTTAAGTGTTGATAATGAAGTCTATAAATATCTTTTTAGAGCACGGCGTCATAAAATTGGTGATGAAATTTCCTTTAGAAATTTAAAGGATGGACAACTTTATAATTATGAAGTTGTAACTATTAGTAAAAAAGAGGCAGACTTAGCTTTAAAGTCACAACAAGAGTCAGTTGTTGAAGCCTCTAAAAAACTTCATATTATTTGGTCTGTTGTAGATTCTAAAATAATTGAAAAACAACTGCCCTATTTGAATGAAATGGGTGTTGATAAAATCTCTTTTTTCTATGCAGACTATTCTCAAAAAAACTTTAAATTAAACCTTGATAAGTATGAAAAGATATTGATAAACTCTTCTCAACAGTGTGGAAGAAGTTCTATTATTAGGTTGAATACTATAGACTCTTTAGAAAATTATCTAATAAGTCATCCAAAAGTATATATGCTTAATTTTTCAAAAAATAGTCTCTCTTCAGTTAGTGATATTCAAACTATTGTTATAGGCTGTGAAGGTGGTTTTTCTAAAAGTGAGGTTGCATTATTTAATCAAGAAAAAATTATAGGGTTAAATTCAAATTTAATTTTAAAGTCTGAAACCGCAATTACTGCAGTTGCAGCTAAAATATTATTATAAAAAAAAGGGGATGAACAAAAGTTCATCCCCTTTTTTAATAGTATGGTAAGTTGATTACCAGTTTCTAACAATTGAGTGACATCGTGAACATGCATTTAACATGTCAGAGTATGCGTTAGAAGCGTTTACATATGCTTTATCATCTAAGTTAAGATTTAAAACATTTACATCTAAAGAGATTCTTTTAGATGCATTTTCAGCAATATTTGCCATGTGCTTTTTATCTTCTGGAAGATATTTAGCAATAATTTTTTTATCAGAGAACATTGCATTCCCTTCATCAACAAGTTTTGCACCATTTCTAATTAACGTAAGATTGTTATTTAAAAAACCTTGTTGAATTTGCGTCATCCCTTGCTCCATAATAGCCATAGATTTTTGCATTACATCTTGTGCATTTGCAATAGATACAGTTAAAATTCCAGCTACTAATAATTTACCTAGTTTCATCATTTCTCCTATTTGAAAAGATATGCTTAGTGCATATCTCTCCATTGTTTAGCTTTCCATAACCATGCAAAGATTGCAAAGATTACAAAGTAGATTAGGAATTTAGGTCCTAACTCTTCTCTTTTAGCTTTACTTGAATCACCAATTTCTTGCATATATGTAACAACTTGGTTTTCTGCTTCTTCAGTTAAACCAACTCGTGGCATTGCTGTACCATCTAAATGTTTTTGTGGGTCATTGATGAATTCATGTAAATATGACTCAGATCTAGATCGAATATATTGCGATAAATCTGGTGGAATTGCACCCATGTACGCTTTGATATTTGCTGTTGGAGTAAATGCACCCATTGTCCCTTTTTGCATATCAGCATATTTTAAACCGTGACATCTTTGACAAGCATCTTTAAATACTTCTTTGTTTGTTAACTCTTTTGGAGCAATTGATTGTAAATATGCAACCATATCTGCAATCTCTTGTGGTTGCATCCAGTCATAGTTAGGCATTGGATGAACAGCACCATCTTCAAATTTATGTTCAACTTTTCCTGCTTTTGCTGGGTTTTTAATAAACGCCGCTAAATAATCAGCATTGTAAATTTTACCTGAAGAAGCTAAATCTGGTGGTACTACACCGTAAGCTGCCGCTGAACTTGCATCATCCATAAGTTGAGGAAAACCTGCACTTTCAATTGAGTGACATGCGATACAGTTTGCTTGTACTAATCCAGCACCAACTTCTGCATTACCTTTTAACCCTTTTAATCCATCAACATCTTTAAAAGTGTAATCAGGAGCTGGTTTTGGTGGGTGCATTTCATGGTGAGCATATGGCTCAACACCCCAGTAAGTAATAAGTGTAAAAACTACTACTACTGCAAATATTTTTAACTCTCTCATTATAATACACCTCTCTTTTTAGCATCTGCTTTTGTAACAAACGGCATTGCTACAAAAATTAGAATAAATGCAAGTGCAGCTACGAATCCTACCCATGCATTTGCACCTGTTGGTGGTAATTTACCATAAACAGTTAATACAATTAAGTCAATTAGTAAAATCCAGAACCAAATAAAGAACGCAGGTCTTTTGTGTGCTGGTAATACTTCAGGATCTCTATCTAAGAATGGTAAGATAAGAAAAATAACATTTGCAAATGCAAACGCAATTAAACCAATATCAAATGCTTTAAATCCAGCAATATCAAAGAAGAAACCTCTAAGAACTTCGTATGACCATAAGAAATACCACTCAGGGTAGATGTGCGCTGGTGTAACCATTGCATCTGCTGGGTCAAAGTTTACTGGGTCCATTGCAAAGTTATAATGGAAGAATACTAAATAGAAGTAGAAAATGAAGAAAATTCCAAGTACTGCTAAATCTTTAGAGATAAATACAGGCCAGAAAGGAATAACTTTAGACTCTTTTTTGTTTCCAGATAGGTATTTTTCAGCTTCTGCATCAAAATCAATATCATCAGACTCTTGGTTGTTAACGTGAGGAATTCTTAATGTATAGAAGTGTAATCCAATAAGACCCATAATTGCTAATGGTAATAAGAATACGTGTAACATAAAGAATCGTGTTAATGTAGCATCAGCAACGTTAAAGTCACCTCTAATCCAAATAACAAGAGCATCACCAATTACTGGAACACCACCAAAAAGGTTTGTAATAACCATTGCAGCCCAGTAAGACATTTGTCCCCATGGTAACATATATCCAGAGAATCCAGCAGCAGAGAATGTCATAAATAATAACATACCAGAGATCCAGATCATCTCTCTACCTTTTTTATAAGAACCGTAGTAGATACCTGTTAACATGTGAATGTAGATTACTAAGAATACAACAGATGCCGCAACACCATGCATATGTCTAAATAACCAACCGTATGCAACTTCTTGCATAATTGTGTAGTTTACAGAGTCAAATGCTAAATTTACATCTGGCTTGTAGTACATCATTAAGAAAATTCCAGTAACTAATAAAATACCAAAAGTAGTAGCTAAAAGAACACCCATTGCCCATAAGAAGTTAATATCTTTTGGAATCCAATACTCAGTCATCATAACTTTGTTAAATTGCGTCGTATTCAGTCGTTGATCTAACCACTCTCCAACAGAGTTTGCTTTTTCAATTTTTGCCATTGACTACTCCTTATGCTTGAGTTGCTAAGAAATCAGCAATTTTTTTAGATTCTGGACCTTCGTTACCTAAAACGATTGTCGTTCCTTTTACTTCGAATGGAGGTAAATCAAGTGGTCTTGGAGGAGGTCCAAAAGTTTGTTTACCACTTGCGTCAAACAAACCACCATGACATGCACATTTCCAAGTTTGTTGCTTCCATGCAGGAATACACCCTAAGTGAGTACATAATCCAATTGCAACAGTAAATCTGTCACTACCAATGATTAAATCTCTCTCAGATTTTTCCATATCAGCCGTTTTTTTAAGAACAAAAATTGGCTTTCCTCTCCACGTAACTGTTTCTGGTTTACCTGGTTTTAAAGCTGCTAAATCTACTGTTGTAAATCCTCCAGCTAATACACTTGGAAGTGGATCCCATGCTTTCTTCATACCTACTAAAGAAGCTGCACCACCTACAGCTGCTACGGCTGCGAAAGTGTAACCAAGAAAATCTCGTCTATTTGTTTCGTTAGACATCTATCTTCCTTATTTTAAAATAAAATCTTTACATTATATTTTTTTTTTACTTAAAATGATATGATGTAGGTCAAAGTGTATAAGAAATGTCAAAGTAGTGGGAGAAAACTACACAGAATACTTAGAGTTTTCTTAAAATATAAGCAGTAAAATTATCTAGCTATTTTACTGCTTATGGTAGGTGTTTTAGGAGATAAACTTAATAATCTCTTCTTCAATATCAGCTTTATCAATGATTGTATCGTGTTTAATTTGGGCATCAAAAAGTGCAGCAATTTGAGAAGGGATTAGTGCCCCACATTTATGAGAAATTTGTTCCAAAGCCTCTTTATCTGCATAACTATTTTCATCTTTATTTAAGGCATTTAAAACTGTAGGAGAAAATTTTGTCCATTCTGCTGTTGAATACATGACGGCTTTTAAGTCTTTCTTTTTTAATTCTTCATAGGCTTTAAGGCAGGTTGCTGTGTGTGGGTCCATTAAGTATCCATCATCTAAAAAGCTTTGAATAATCTCTTTTCCATAGGCATCATTGGAGTAAACAGCACTAAACTCTTCTTGTAGTTTTACTAATTCATCAGCTGTTAATTCAAAGATCTCTTTTTCATTTAAATCACTCATTAATTCTTTGGTTCGTTTTGCACCATATAGGTCATATAAAACACGTTCAATATTTGATGATTTTAAAATATCCATTGCCGGTGATTTTGTTAAAATCAATTTTTTCCCTCGAATATCATAAACTCCAGTGTTAATCCATTGGGTTAAAATATTGTTCTCATTTGATGCAATTAAAATCTTTTCAATTGGAATACCCATTTTTTTAGCATAGTATCCACCCAGAGCATTTCCAAAGTTTCCACTTGGAACAATTAAGTAAATCTTTTCACCCAGTTTAATCTCATCTTGTTTTACTAACTCGATGTATGAGTGAATATGGTAGATAATTTGGAAGATAATACGTCCAAAGTTAACTGAATTTGCAGCACTTAGTTTAATACCATCTTTTTCTAGTTCATCTTTAAAGGATGACGAAGCTAAAAGATTTTTTAATGCTGCTTGCGCATCATCAAAGTTTCCTTTTATTCCAATTACTTTTAAGTTATCACCATCTTCACAAACCATTTGAAGTCTTTGAACGTCTGATGTTCCACCACTAGGATACATACAAGCAACTTGAATACCCTCTTTATTTTTAAAAGTATTTAATGCTGCTGGTCCTGTATCTCCTGAAGTTGCTGCTAAGATTAGATATTTTTCATTTCGTTGCTTAGCAATAGAGCTTAAAATTGAACCAAAAGGTTGAAGGGCCATATCTTTAAAAGCTCGTGTTGGTCCATGGTATTGTTCTTGTACAAAAAGATCTTTTTTGATTTTTTGTACAGGACATGGATCTTGTGCATCATCAAAGGCATCATATAAGTCAAGGGCTTTGTTAATATCATTTTCACTTATATCAATTTCAAATGATTTTAATAAATCATAAGCTAATTCTTTATAAGTTTTACTTATGTGTGACTCAACAAAATCTAATCCTAGGTTTGGTAAATTTTTAGGAACATAAAGTCCTCCAAAAGATGCGCTTGGATTTAAAATTGCTTCTGAGAAAGTAACTTCATTTGATTTGATTCCATCATTTCCTCGTGTTTCAATAAAGTTCATTGTTTTATTAACCTTTTGTATTTAGTAGTTTATTTATATCAATTCCATTATTGGGATTGTCTCTTCGTAAAAATTGAGTTCCTATTCCATCACTTGTAAATAGTTCAAGTAAAAGTGAATGTTCAACTCTTCCATCAATAATATGTGCCTTATTAACACCATTGGTAATTGCATCAATACAAGAATCAACTTTAGGAATCATTCCTCCTGCAATTGTCTCATCTGCTTTATACTCTGCTACTTCATCTTTATCTAAAGAGTTTAAAAGATTACCACTTTTATCTAAGACCCCTTTTGTATCAGTTAAGAAGAGTACTTTTTGAGCATTAATTGCACTGGCAACTTTTGATGCCGCGACATCAGCATTGATATTAAATCCTGGATGATTTGGTTCTGCACTATCTGCAATGGGAGCAATAACAGGAATAAAACCTTCTTTTATAAGGTTATCAATCATCTCTCCATCAACATCGGTAATAACACCTGTATATCCAAATTTACCATTCTCTTTGGGTTCTGCTTTTATAATAGAAGAGTCTTTTCCTGAAATTCCAATTGCTTTTGCCCCGTGATGATTTAATAGAGATGTAATATTTTTGTTAATTTCTCCACTTAAAACCATCTCTACTACACGCATAGTCTCTTCTGATGTAACCCGATGACCATCAACAAATTCAGAATGAATTTCAAGTTTTTCTAAAAGCTCAGAAATACGTGCTCCACCACCATGAACAATAACAGGGTTCATTCCTACAAGCTTTAGTAGGACAATATCTTCTGCAAATTTCTCTTTAAGTTCAGGAGAGGTTTGTGCAGAACCACCATATTTTATAACAATTTTTTTCCCATAAAACTTCTTGATATGTGGAATTGCATCAAGAAGGGTTTCAACAGTTTTATGCTTTTTTTGCATGGAAATTTTACCTTTAAAAGGGTTTTGTCTTTATCATAACCCTTAAGAAATATCCGCGCATTATACTCAAAACTAACTAAAAAGCAAACTTTTAATACTCTTCAGTGAGTTCTCCCTCTTTAAGTAGTTCTTTAGAGAAGACCACACTCTTGTTTCTTCCTGTGTTTTTAGCATGATACAGCGCCATATCTGCAAATTTAACACATTGCCAAAAGTTGTCAGTATGGGTTGGAAATACTGATGCTCCAATACTAATAGTTTTAGAAAAGGTACTCGTGCCAGCAGGAATCTCTTTTTTAGAGAAAGCTATTCTAATTTTTTCGGCAATTTCATTAATATAGTTTTCATCACAATTATGTAAAAGAACGATAAACTCTTCCCCACCAAATCTTACAACAATATCAGATTCTCTGGTATTTTCTACAAGTGTTTGAGCAATAATTTTAATAGCTTCATCGCCTACATCATGTCCATAGGTATCATTAATCATTTTAAAGAAATCAATATCTGCCATTAAAACACCATATGCGGTATTTGTTCTTTTGGCTTGTGAAATGATAGTTTTGACTGATTCCTCAAGGTACTTACGATTATAAAGACCAGTTAAAGGATCTGTACGAGCAGTTAGTTCTAACATATGCATTAGTTTTTTACTAACAATCTCTGGTTTTGCAGTATCAATATAGTCTTGAATAGAAGGTAACAATAGTCTAACTCTATCATGCTCTTCTTTAGATTCTGAAACAATTGAAACGATAAAATCTAAGTCATTTGAAATAGAGTAGGGTGTACAAATGTAGAACTCTTTTTCCTCATGATTAAATTTGTCACACATTTTTTTAAATTGACAACTATCTACAACCGTATTCGTTCTATCTGCTCGACATCCCTCTTGTGCTTGGCAGTGAAGCTCTTGTTCTACATAAACAACTTTGACATCTTTGCCCGTTGTATCTGCTTCAATAAAGTTAAAATTTGTTAGCTTAAACTTGTGTTTTAAAATATAAGCAAGACGTTCATATACTTCATTTATGTGTTCATCATGTTCAATTGTTTTTCTAAATTTATAAATTGAGGCTAATCGGTTAACCGTAGCCTTAACATCAATAAGTGGATCTTCATCTTTTTGTTTTTGATGCACTAAAAAGACATTTATTTTTTGTTCAATTTCATCAAGTGTTGTTTGCAGTTTTTCTAAAAGTCCATCAATCCAACCTGCAACGGCATCACTTTGTTTCGCTTTGGTTTTACCAATTCTATCCGAGTAATCTCCTTTTTTTGCCTTTTTCATAACACGATTAATTGCTTCAAAAAGTGTTAAGAATGGGGAGATTAATTTATTAACAAAGAAAAGAATAAAGATAATAAGCACTAAGGCAATAATAATTGTATTACCAACCGTTTTCATTCCTACTTCTTTAATATCATCAACTGACATTGAAATAGTAATGGCACCTAAAGTATCTCCTGTTTTTGCTGTAGTATGACATGATAGACAATCAATATCTCCTTCACGTGTTCCAATATATGGAATAGTAATACGATAGGAGCTTTTTCCAAAAATATTCTCTTCAATAACAGTTTTCTCAACACCATTTTTTAAAACATATTCATCAATTTCATCACGAGCTACTTCATTATTATTTCCTTTTCCAAACTGCTCAATAACAGACTCTCCTCGTGATAACCAGATTTCATCTATATTGTCTAGTTGAGTAATTTGGTTTAAGAAAAGTGTTCGATTATCAATAACCCCATTAACCATATGGGAAGTAAGACTATGTTTAACAGTTTGAGCAATAGCTTTAGCCTTATTTTCGACACTTGTTAACCCATATCCTCTAAAGTTCATTAGAATATTAATAATTAAAATAAGAAACATAATAGCCATAACAATAAAGAGTGAAAGAGAAATTTTTTGTTTTGAATTCATGTGTCAAACCTTTAGGAAATAAGCAAAAATTCTATCATTATTTTTCTTAAAATTTTAGATTAATTTTAAAAATAAACAAAAGTTAATTTTTTGATTATTTTTTGATATTTGACTTAATCGAATTTATAGTACAATTCTTTTTATGAAACAATTTTTAGCTTTAAAAGCCAGTGCTGGAAGTGGTAAAACTTTTGCATTAACCGTACGTTATATTTCGTTACTTTTACATGGTGCTAATCCTAGTGAGATATTAACTTTGACATTCACTAATAAAGCTGCCAATGAGATGAGTGAACGTATCTATAAGACCTTGTTGACCTTAGGTGATGATGAAGGGTATTTAACGGCAATTATCGAACAATCAGGATTAACGCAAGAGGTAATCTTAGGACAAAAAGCAACGCTACTAAAATCATTTATAAATCACGAGATAGCTATTTATACTATTGATAAGTTTGTGAACAAAATTTTGCGAGAGTTTTGTGGTTATTTAGGTATCAATGATGACTTTGAAATTCATGAAGATGATGTTGAGCATTTAAGTTATAAATTCTTACAGTCCATGAGCTTAGATAGTTTTGATAAACTGATTGAGTTCTCTTTTGTAGAATCAAAAAAGTTTAACTCTATTTTTGAACTCTTTAAAATGTTGTTAGAAAAAAATGAGCGTTTGGATGTAGTTAATATTGATTTATCCTTGCTTGAATTACAAAAAAATGAAGTTTTGAAAACCGCTTACAAACTTAAAGAGCATATTTTAAATTGTGATGTGGCTTCTAAATCGGCAATGAATGCTGTTAGTTTTGATTCCTTTGAAAGTTTACTCAAAAAAGGAAAAACGTGGTTAGCAAAAGAGAGCAGTTTTGACTCAAGAGACTTTAAAAAGTGTGCTAACGAAAACTTTGAAGCTAATTTCCAAAAAATCAAAAGTGAATTAGCAATTTATTATAAATTACGTAGTTCTTACTCTTTGAGCTCATTATTTGAACTCTATGTAGAGTTTAAAAACTTTAAAATGAAATACAATAAAAATAGAAACTATTTGGAGTTTAATGATATCTCCAATTTAGTGTTTGAGTTTTTAAGTTCAAAGATAGATAAAGAGTTTTTATATTTTAGGCTTGATAGTAAATATAATCATATGTTAATTGATGAGTTTCAAGATACCTCTATTTTGCAGTTTAAGATTTTACAGCCTTTAATTGAAGAGATTGTTTCAGGTTCAACACAAGAGTACAAAACTTTTTTCTATGTAGGAGATACGAAACAATCTATTTATCGTTTTAGGGGTGGTAAACGTGAGTTGTTTGATTATGTTAGTTCAATCTATCCTCAAATAGAAATAGAAGTACTTAATACAAACTACCGTTCGTGTGAGAATATTGTTGCTTATGTCAATGAGCAGTTTTTAAAGCTTCCAAACTATGAGTATCATGAGCAGTTTAGTGTTAATAAGAGTGGTTTTGTAGAGGTGATAAATGATCCTGCCTTAGAAGAAGAGGAGAAGTTCTCAACCATTGCTTCAAAAATTGCAGAACTTTTTAAACAAGGGGTTAATGCAAATTCTATTGCGATTTTAACATACACCAATGATGATGTTTTATCGTTGTATTCTTATTTAAGTCAAAAGTTTCCACAGCTTAAAATTGCTACAGAGATGACATCAAGACTTATTAATCAAGCAAATGTTAAAGCGTTGATTAATGCTATTAAGTATTTGTATTATCAAGAGGATATTTATAAGGAGAACTGTAATGCTATTTTAGGTTTTGCGCCTTTAAGTGCTTTTGAATTTAGTTATAATTTACAAAAATTGAGTCTACAGCAGTTAATTTATAGCGTTGCACAAGATTTAAAACTGATTGATGATAACGTTATAAAATTTATTGAAGAGTGCATGGGGTATAAAAATATTGTTGATTTTGTTTATGAAGTGGATAAATTAGAATCTCCAATGGAAAATAAAGAACAAAGTGGTTTACAGATATTAACGATTTTTAAATCAAAAGGATTAGAGTTTGATACAGTTTTTCTACTAGATAGAGTTAAACGAAAAACTGCTAATAGAAGTTCACTTCTTTTTGAGTATGATGATATTGTTTTAAAAAATGTCTACTATAAGATTGCCTCCTTAGAAAATTTTGATGAACACTATGCTAAAGCCTTAGAGAAAGAGAAACAGCTAAGTTTAGATGATGAAATCAATATTTTATATGTAGCCATGACGCGAGCAAAAAATAATCTGTTTATCTTTAAAAAAGAGAAAGGTTCAGTTTTTGATACTTTGACACTTAAGGAGCAAACCCTAGGACAAATTATGGTGAGTTCTGATATAAAAAATGAGATTGAGAAAGTAACACCTGTTATTTATAATGCCTTAGATTTAGGAAAACAGGAAAAACAGATTAGTTCCAATCAAGAGGAGTCTTCTTATACCATTCATGCAAAATATTTTGGTATTGCAACACATCTTTGTTTAGAGATGATGAATGAGTTTACACAAGCATCATTACTAACAGCTTTGAATATGGTACAGAGTCGTTACAGTAACTATTTAAGTCAAGATGATTTTATGGATATAAAAAAACGTATTGAACTGTTGATGAATAATGAAGCATTTAATGCTTTAATTAAAGAGAGTGAATTTATTACTGAACAAGCTCTGATGTATAAAAATGAATTAAAAATTATTGACTTGCTACTTAAAACAAAAGATGGTTACGTTATTATTGATTATAAAACAACTAAAGATGAACTTAGTGAACATATTTATCAAGTGAGTCACTATAAAAAAGCTATTGCAACAATTTTTAATACTTCAAATGTAAAAGGCTACCTTGTATATCTTCGACCTACACAGGTTCATTTAAAAAGTATCGAATAGAAGCAAACCCATATGCTTTTGTTTTTGCTATTTGATTAACTTGTTCTTTGCTAATAATTCCTCCTAAGGCAATAATATTCATATCAAAAATAGAGAGTATTTTTTTTAGATTAGGAACGCCCTTAGGTTTACCTTTATTGGGAGTTTCAAATATTGGGGAGTATGTTACTGCATTGACAAAGGCTTTTTGTGCTTTCTCTATTTGCATAATATCATGACAAGAGATAATAACATACATATTATGCTCTTTAGCTTCTTTAATTAAATGAAACTGTTTTGAAGTAAGGTGGACACCACACTTTAACTCTTTGGCTAAGGTTAAATTTTCATTAAGTAAAATTTGTTCGATATTGTGTTTTTGACACACATTGACAAAAATACGGGCTAGGGCTTCGTAGTTTGTTGAGTTCTTGTCTCTAAAACAGGCAAAATTCACCTCTGTTTTACTAAGCGTTTCATTAAGTTTTTTTTCAAATAGGGCTTCATCATTACTGTA
>CAZIES010000024.1:0-23437 GCA_964538295.1 uncultured Arcobacter sp.
TTTTCTTAACAAAATATTAATACAATATCTCTAAGGATAGCCTTTAATTGGGGCTAAAATGGTAAGGAAATGGTTAGCAAAATATAAAAATGATACTTTTTTAGTACTTTTCCTTGGTATATTTTCGGATAATAGAATAAATTATTTCAAATCGTGGTATTTAATAATATGAATATAAACAAATTTACACTTTTACTAATAGATGATGTTCCAAGCAACTTACACTCTTTATCTTTTATGATAAGAGAAAACTTTGATAACATTAAGATTTTAACTGCCCTTAACGCAAATGAAGCAATCCAGCTTATTATGCAACATCAAGTTGACTTAATTTTAAGTGATGTTCAAATGCCAGAGATTAGTGGTTTAGAGCTTGCTAATTATCTCAATATGTTAGAGAGAACAAAACACATACCTATCATCTTTATTACAGGTAAACAATACAGTAAAGATTATATTCAAGAAGCTTATAAAGCAGGTGTTATTGAATATATATCAAAGCCAATTGATGATGAGTTACTATGTGCAAAACTGCAAGTTTTTATTCACATTTATAAATCTAAAAAGCAAGATAAAGAAGAGTTAATTCATGCTAATATAAATTTAAAAGAACAATTAAAAACATTTGAATCTATGCATGAATTATCAAAATGTTATCTTGAAAATAGAAAAGAACATATAAAAAGACTCAATAACTTAATAACAAGAGATGATAGTCTATTAAAATATGACAATCTTGATAATCTTGTTTATCAAAGCCTTATTCAAAATGCTATAAAAAATAGAACTGTTTTCCCTGTTTTTCAACCTATTGTTAATCAACAAAAAGAGACAATTAAATATGAAGTTCTTATGCGTATAGAGAGTGATAATCATATTTATAAACCAAAAGATTTTCTCAAAGACTCCCTAAAAGTAGAACAATATACACAGTTAACACATATCATGCTTGAAAAAGCTTTTAAAATAATGGATAAATGCGATAAAGACTTCAGTATTAATCTATCATTTAGTGATATTTGTAATAAAACTATTATTAATATAATAAAAAATGAACTTTCAAAATACCCCCAATTAGCTTCTAGGCTCATTTTGGAAATTTTAGAGAGTGAAGAAATTACCAATTATGATTTAGTGAATAATTTTATTCATGACTTTAAAAAACTAGATGTACGTATTGCATTAGATGATTTTGGTGCAGGGTATTCAAACTTTGAACACCTTATTAATTTAGATGTTGATTATGTAAAAATTGATTCCTCTTTAATAAAAACAATTGAAGATAATAAAAAATCATTTATTCTCACAAAGTCTATTGTAGATTTTGCTAAAGATTTAAACTTAAAAACAGTTGCTGAATATGTCTGTTCAGAAAATATTTTTAAAAAGCTTAAATCAATTAATGTAGATGAATACCAAGGATACTATTTCAGTTATGAACTAAAATCTGTATAAAATTAAGTTATTCAATATTATAATAAAATAAAACATGAGGAAAAGTCATGAATATTAAAGTGATGGTTGTTGATGACAGTTCAACAATGCGAAGAATAATAATTAATGTTTTAGTACAACTTGGTATTCCAAAAGAGAACATTGCAGATGCACCTGATGGTTTAGATGCATTGGGCAAGCTCAAATCCAATACTTATGATTTAATTTTAACTGATTGGAATATGCCAAAAATGGATGGACTACATCTGGTTCAAAACCTACGACATTTACCTAAATATAAACACACACCTATTTTAATGATTACCACAGAAGGCGGGAAATCAGAAGTTATTGAAGCACTAAAAAGTGGTATCAATAATTATATTGTGAAACCATTTAGTCCAGAAACATTAAAATCAAAAATTGAACCAATTCTAAATAAGTTTAATCAGCATTAAAAAATAACCACTAAAACTTTCTAATTTTTATCCGCTTTAACCTTAATTAAATAGTGCCTAGGATAATATAGCCTTAAATATAAAGATTAAAGTCTTTTTTTTAGGAAACCATAATATGAGTGACACTATCAAACTCCAAGATATTGCTAATAAAGTACGTTTTACCCAAGACAATACCAAAAAACTCATTGAAATATTTTATACCTCATCAAATACTATTTTAGAAAATATTCTGATTGCTATTGAAAAAAAAGATTTTGAAAGTATCCATCGCAATGCACATAGCCTAAAAGGAAGTTCTGCAAACTTACTTTTTAGTAATGTTGCCAAAATTGCTCAAGAAATAGAAGATGCCGCAGCACATAAAAAAAACTATAGCTATAAAGAACAGGTTTTAAATATTAAAGATATTCTAAAAAGAACACAAATTATTTAGGAATTTTTCGTGACAAATCTTTTCACAAAACTCTCTTTAAAAAAGCGTTTTTTTATTATTGGAATTGTTTTTGTCTCCTTTTCAATTTATCAAATTGTATCTGACTCTTTTTCCAGACTTTTAGATCTTAACTTTAGTTACAACCAACACTATCATAGCCTTAGTAATATCCGACAAGTTAACAAATTAATACTTCAGATTCAAAAATTAAGAGGATTAACAAATATCTATTTAAGTGATAAAAGCTTCAATCATGAAATTATTCTTTCTCAAGAAAAAAAAGTTATCAAAGAGTTAAGAAAATTTCTTTATGGTCATCAAGAACATCAAGATAATTATCTTTACCATGAATTAACACTAATTAACAAAGAGATTTTACGTTTAGCAAAAAATAATAATAAATCTGCTCAACAAACATTTTATAACTATACCATTGTAATTGATAGGCTTATTTCAACCATTAATATAATCGCTAATAACATCTATTTAGATAAAGAAACTCCCAAAACAACAAAACTTCTTTTTGAACTTTTAATCAATGAGCTTCCATACATTATTGAAAACCTAGGGAACTCTAGGGGAACAACCGCAGGAAATATTGCCTTAAATAATAAAGAAAAAAATCAAGATATTACTCTTTTTGAAAAGCTTATTTTGCTGGATATTAAAAAAATAAATATCAAACTTATGGCAATTTCACAAACAAAAGAGAGCAATCAGCACTCTATTACAGAAGATTTAAAACACTTAGAAAAAATTAGTACGGATTATTTAACCCTTTTACATAGTCAACAAATTAAAGAGACCAAAGATAACAGCTATATTTTTTACCAATATTCAACGCGCCTTATAAACCAATATAACCAAATCTATAATAAACTATTTTTACAACTTACACAACATATTGTTCGACACTATGATAATCAAAGGTTAGAATTAAAAACTAAAATAGCCATAGAGCTTGTTATTTTTATACTTAGTCTGCTTCTTTTTATCTATTTTTACACTACTTCTTTAAAATATGTCAATCGTATTAAAAAAGCAGAAAAAGCAAAGTCAATTTTCTTATCTAATATGAGTCATGAAATTCGAACACCCCTTAATGCTATCATTGGATTTATAAAAATTTTACAACAAAATAAAGACCCAGAAAACAAAGAGCGTTATCTTGAAATCATTAATAAAAGTTCACAACAACTTTTATATATTATTAATGATATATTGGACTACTCTAAAATTGAGAGTAAAAAACTAAAACTAGAAATTGCACCCTTTGATTTTAAAAAAGAGTTTACACTTCTTAAAGAACTTTTTGAAGCCAATGCAAAAGAGAAAGATATTGCACTCAATCTCAAAATTGCAGATGATATTCCATCGTGTATTAAATCAGATCAATTTCGTCTTAAACAAATTATCTCAAACCTCCTCTCCAATGCAATAAAATTTACACCCCCAAATGGTATCGTAACACTTGAAGCAGTATCCTATAACAATCAAATTAGAATTAGTGTTCAAGATACAGGTATTGGTATTGCTAAAAATAAACAAAAAAGTATTTTCAAAAACTTTTCACAAGCAGATGAAACAACAACAAGAAAATTTGGAGGAACAGGACTTGGACTTGCTATTTGTAGCAGTTTGGTTTCTCTTTTAGGTTCAAAACTTTATCTTGAAAGTACTGAAAACAAAGGAAGTCTTTTCTACTTCTATTTAGAAATTGAAGAGTGTGAAGTCGAAACTACACAGACCCTACCTAACTACGATGAAGTCTCTTATAAAGGTAATATTCTTGTTGTGGAAGATAATCTTACCAATCAATTCCTAATTCAAACAACATTAGAATCACTCAACCTTCAAGTTACACTAGCAAATGATGGTGAAGAAGCCATTAAAATAGTTGAAAAAACGCCCTTTGATCTTATTTTTATGGATGAAAATATGCCAAATCTTAACGGAATTGAAGCCACTAAAATTATCCTACAACGTGAAAAAGAACAAGAGAAACCACATACCCCTATTATTGCACTAACTGCTAATGCTAAACAAGGTGACAAAGAACGCTTTTTAAGTGCAGGTATGGATGACTATTTACCTAAACCATTTGAACATGATCAACTCCATACAATTTTACATACCTATCTTAAAATTTCAAGAACCCAGTAGCCATAACTTCACACTTTCAAGCAATTTATATATTAAATCAGTATAATACAAAAAATTTTATCTAGGTATATATTGAATGATACATATTAAACGCTTCGTAGGTTTACTTCTTTTTACAACGCTATCTTTATTTGCAACTAATACTACAACAACATCAATACAAGAGAGTATTAAACAAGATTTAATGATAGGCTACTACGGTAGACCTTTTGCCAAATCACTTGGCATTTTAGGGCACAGTTCTATTGATGAACTTGTTAAACAAGTCAAAACTAAATGTACTGAATTCACTCAAATTAGTGAGAGTATTAATGTTACACCTGCTTTTCATATTATTTATGGTCTTGCAACAAAAGAACCTGGTGGTGATGGTGATTATATTAAAAATCTTAACCATGATATTTTAATGCAATACATTGAAGCTGCCCAAAAAGAGAATTTTGCAGTTATTATTGACCTTCAACTAGGTGTTTTAAACCCCCTTGAGGCTATCAAACCAGTTTTAAAGTATCTAAAATATGATAATGTTCATTTAGCCTTGGATCCTGAATTTAAAATACCAAGTCACAAGCGTTATCCTCCCGGTCGTTATATTGGGCATATTTTTGGAAAAGATATTAATGAAGTACAAGCAGCAATGAATGACTATATCAAAATAAATAATATCCAAGGTAAACGTATGTTACTTGTGCATATGTTTCATAAAAGAATGGTACGAAAAAAAGAGGTTATAAAAAACTTTGATAACATTAACTTAGTTTATAATATTGACGGTCATGGAAGTGCAGGTAATAAGGTTAAAATTTATAATAACCTTTATAAGCAGGAGTATACAAAAGTAGCGAGTAGTGGTTATAAAATATTTTATAACAATGATGTGAAACCACTAACAACACCCCGCCAAATGTTAGGCTTAGATAATGTAGGGAGCAGACGTATTCATACGCCTCCAGTTTATATTAACTATCACTAAACTTATTATTAAAACTAATATCTTGTTTTATAAGTCTAAACAAGATGTTAGTACTCTCTTATAAACTATTCGTTATACTCAATTATAATAAAAAGACTTAAGAGGAATCCATGAATTTTTCAGCACATACCCAAGAAGAGTTACAACAACTTCAACTAAATGAAGAAAATCTCTATACTATTCAATACCTAAACCGAGACTATTTTAATGGTGACGAAAATATTGAAGTAGCTCAAGCACGTGTTATTATTAATAACAGTGAAGTTTTATTTGTTGTTACAGATCCTTATGGAATGGATAAATTCATCAAAGAAGCACGCATTATTAACTAAGGAAACTACAATGAAAGTTTTGTTGGTATTACTACTACCACTATTTTTATATGCAAAATGTACCTACAATCTTAACCTTCAATTTAATATAAAACAACAAAAGCTAAAAGTTTTTGCAGAGGTTAAAGATAGTTCAAAAAGTTTAGAAATCAATCTTAACGACTTTCAAATCAATAATATCAAAGCAATCGAACAGCAACTTTTAAATGGTGCAAACCATTTAAAGTTTACCTACGAATTAAACCATAAAAATATCACTAAAGAGTTTATCTATCTTCTAAATAACTGGTATCCTAAAGTTAATGAACTATGTCACTATTCCCTTAATACAAATTTACCTAATAGTTATAAAACCATATTTGAAAAAACCAAAAAACCTATACAACATCTTACTTTTATTGCTTCACCTAATTATACGGTAACTTCAAAAACCTATAAAAATATTTCTATTAGTACCTATTTTTTTAACAAACACGCTGCTTTAGCCACAACGTATTTAAATAAAAGCATTGAGTATATCAAACTCTATGAAAAACTTATTGGTCCTTTTCCCTACAACGTTTTTAATGTTGTAGAAAATCATGCCACAACAGGTTACTCCTTACCAACATATACCCTTGTAGGCTCTTATTTACTTAATAAACCCTACTTACTTAACCGCTCATTAGGACATGAAATACTGCATCAATATTTTGGAAATTCTATTTATCAAGATAACCATCGTGGTAACTATATGGAAGGATTAGTCACTCACTTAGCAGATAACTATTATTCAAAACTACAAGGCAAACAACATCAAAATAGGAAAAATAGTCTTTTACAATTTGACACCTTTGTTACTAAAGATTTTCCTGCTAATCGTTTTACACATCGTACTAATAAAAACAGTATGGCAATTGGTTATACAAAAGTTGCCTATATTTTTGATATGTTGGAACAAAAATTAGGAAATAAAAAATTTATAGAAGTTTTGCAACAACTCTATAAAGAGAAAGCCTTTAGTAAAGTCAACCTAGAAGATTTACAACACTACTTCCAAACACATACACAAAAAAACTTGGAACCCTTTTTCAAGCAATGGTTTGACAGCACAGGACGTATCGATTTTAACATTACAAATATCACACAAAACTATCATAGAGGTCAATTTAAAATAGGTTTTACAATCAAGCAACAACAAGCCTTTAATTTTAATTTACCCATAGAAATTAATACCTATGATAGAAAAATAAAAAGAAACATTAAAGTTTCTAAAAAAGAACAAAACTTTGAACTTACAACCTCAAGTGAAGCACTTCAAATTACTTTTGATAAAAATCTCTCACTTTTTAGAAAACTTTTTAAAAAGGAGTATCCTCTTAATATTGGTTCCCTTTTAAACGAAAAAAACTTAATTTTAGTTATGGATGAAAAAGATAAGCAAACCTATAACAAAATTCAAAATATATTTCCACAAGGAAAAATAGTCTACAGCAATGACATAAAGTTTAGTGAAATCAAAAATAACTCCGTACTTTTTTTAAATAAAGAAAACTCAACATTAAAACATTTTTTACCACGACTTAATATCTCTAAAAAAGATCCTTTTTTAACACTAACAACCAATACCTTTAATCCTTCAAAATTGTTTGCAGTATTACATACAACACAAAAATTAAAACGTAGCTTTTTTATGCTCAAACATTATGCAAACTATAAAACAATTATCTTAAAAGAGAAAAAGGTAAAAAAAGAACTTGATATAACTGACAATGGTTTTACCCATACCTTTTCAAATCAAGCAAGACTTATGGTTGTAAAAAAACCAAAAACATTACAAAACCTTGCAAAAGAAGTAGAGAAAGCAAAAATTATTTATGCGAGTGAATCTCACACCAATATGTCCCATCATTTAAATCAACTTCGTATTATAAAAGCATTAGTTCAAGCAGGAAAAGACGTTACAATTGCCATGGAGATGTTTCAAAAACCGTTTCAAAAGGCCCTAGATGATTATATTGCAAACAAAATTGATCTTAATACCTTTTTAAAACAGAGTCAATACTATAAACGCTGGAAATTTAATTATGATTATTATAAACCTATCTTGGATTATGCAAAAAAACACCAATTAAAAGTTTTAGCAATCAATATTGATAGAAAAATTGTTAGAAACGTTAATAAAACGGGTCTTTTAAGTATAAAAGAGAAAAATCAATTACCTTTGAAAGTTGACCAATCAAGTATTCTTTATAAAAAAAATATATCAGAAGTTTATAAAGAACATCTAACGAATAAAAACTCTCATAGCAAAAAAGCACCCTCACCTTTTGCACAAGATTTCTTTTTCCAATCACAATTAATCTGGGATGAAGCTATGAGTGAAAATATTGTCAACTATATGAATAAATATCCAAAAAAAACACTTATTGTACTTGTAGGTTCTGGACATGTTAAAAACCATTATGGTATTCCCAAGCGTGTTTATAAAGATACAAAACTGCCTTATCGTGTTGTTCTTAATGATATGTATGATGGTTTAGAAAATGATATTATTTTATTTAATTCTAAAGAGGTACCTATCAAAAAAAGTCTCAAATTAGGTGTTTATTTAAGTATTTACAAAAAGCTTACCGTTACAGAAGTTATCAAAGGCTCTTTTGGTGAAAGAATAGGTTTACAAAAAGATGATATTTTATTAAAATTTAATGATGAAGCTATCTATGAACTGGCAGATTTGAAACGATTACTCTATCTTACAGACAGTTTCAAAGAGATAACCTTAACAATAAAACGTAATGAAGAAGAGGTAACTTTAACAGAAGAAAAAATATAAATCTTTATCATATATGTACAAACACTTACTCTAAAATGATTTTTTTATTACTTTTTTATGTTATTATACTAATTTAAATATTTTACCTAGGAATACTTGTGTACAAACGAGGTTTTATCTTATATTTTTATGCTCTTTTAATACTTACTATTTCAAGCTTTGCCAATACTAACGTATCTACTACTCTATTTCAAGAGCAATTAAAACTAAGCAAAGAAGAGTTAAGCTTTATAAAAAATAATCCTACCATTTCCATTGCGATGATGCCAAACTTCAAACCATTTTCCTTTATTGAGAATGATACACACCAAGGGTATAGTGTTGATATTTTAAAACAGATTTCAAAAATAAGTGGGTTGAATTTTGAGATAAAACACCTTCTATGGACAAAAGGTTTAAAAGCCTTTAAAGAAAAAGAAGTTGATATAATTGCAGGTATTTCAAAAACTAAACAAAGAGAAGCCTTTACACTTTTTACTTCAACATATTATGAAATCCCTACATTTGTTTTTGGACAAAAAAAAGATACCTTTTATAAAGATATTAAAAGTCTTTATAGAAAAAAAGTTGCCATCAGCCAATCTATGTATTATAAAGACACCTTAATTAAACATGGTATTGATGTTGTAGAAGTGGAAAGCAGTAAAGACAAAGCGAGACTTCTTGCGCTAGGAAAAGTTGATTATTTTCTCTCTTCATTTACCAGTGGGAAAAAAGCAGTTACCTCTCAAGGGTTAACAAATATCAAACCTCTTGATGAATTTAAAGGTATAAAAAAAGAGGATTTACGTTTTGGAATCAATAAAAATATACCTCTTTTGCATAGTATCATTGAAAAATCTCTTTTAGCTATTTCAGGCGTTGAGAAGAATAGACTAAAAAGTAAATGGATTATTGACCTTAAAGAACCAACTGTTAACCAGCTTTTATTAACTTCCCAAGAACAAATATTTTTAAAAAACAACCCTGTTATTACAATGTGTAATGAGCCAAAATGGGCACCTATTGAGTATGCACACAATAACAAACCCAATGATATACGTGGAATTGCAATAGATACCCTTAAACTTTTAGAAAAAAAACTAAACGTCAATTTTAAAACCATCCCAACAAAATCTTGGCAGGAATCATTAGCCTACTTTAAAGCAAAAAAATGTGATATTTTACCAGCAATTGCACATACTAAAAAAAGAGAAAGCTATGCTAATTTTACAAATGCTTATTTACATTTTCCTTTAGCCATCTTTACAACAAAAGAGAAAAGCTTAATTGGTAGTATCAAAGAGTTAGATAACAAATCATGGGCAAGGCAACAAGACTCAGGTTTAATCGAAATGATTCATAATGAAAACAGTTCCCTCAAACTAACAAAAACAAAAAATAATATTGAAGCTTTACGGTTAGTAAGTGAAGGAAAAGTCGATTTTACAATTGCAACACTGCCTGTTACTTATCATATTATGTCAAAATACCTTTTTGATAATATAAAAGTAGCTGGATATACAAACCTCTCTTATGAACTCTCAATGGCTGTTCAACCTGAACAAGTAGAACTTTTATCTATTTTAAATCAAGCCCTAAAAACGATTACACAAGAGCAATCTTCGTTGATTTTTCAAAAGTGGGTGCATCCTAGAGTTGCAAAAGAGGTCATTGATTACACCTTTTTAGGTCAAATACTTTTTGTAATTGTACTTATTATTTCAGCACTACTTTATCGACAAAAGCTCTTAAGCTCTTCTAATAAAAACTTAGAGAAAAGTGTTCATCAAAAAACACAAGAACTACAATCTATTAATAAAAATTTAGAAGATAGAATCTCTAAAGAAGTTGAAAAAAATAGAAGTAAAGATAAACTTTTAGCCCACCAAAGCAAAATGATAGCCCTTAGTGAAATGTTAGAAAATATTGCCCACCAATGGCGCCAACCCTTAAGTATGATAACGACGAGTTTAAGTGGTCTCAAACTTCGTATTGAAATTAATGAAGAAGTTAAAAAAGAGGATATTTTAGAAACCTCACAAATGGTTATTGAACAAACACAATCCCTTTCACAAACTATTGAAGATTTTAGACGATATTTTACAGGAGATACAAAAAATAAAGAACGATTTAATATTCAAGAAGCAATCTTAAAAGTTGAGTACCTCACCAAAGATATTTTTATAGAGTACCAAATAGAGTATCTTCATCATTTAGAAAAATGTATGGTTGAATATAATCGAAACCTAATTATTCAAGCATTGATAAATATTTATAATAATGCAAGAGATGCAATGATTCAAAATAACACTCCCATAGATGAACGGTTTTTATCTATTCATACAAAAAAAGTTTCCAATCATATTCAAATATCAATTCAAGATAGCGGAGGAGGTATTCCTTTAAAGATTATTGATAAGATATTTGAACCTTACTATACAACAAAACATCAATCTGTAGGTACTGGACTTGGATTATATATGACCCACCAAATTATTATAAAACAACTTAAAGGTACACTTCATGCTGAAAATGCAACGTTTTCACATCAAAACAAAAAACTCTATGGTGCCAAATTTACAATAAGCTTACCACTGAATAATTAAACAAAGGTAGATTTTAACAAAATGGCAGACAGGAAGGGATTCGAACCCTCGATAGCGTAAACTATACCCGCGTTCCAGGCGAGCGCCTTCAACCACTCGGCCACCTGTCTGTAAATGAGAACTAAAGTTTTATCAAATCTTTACTTTAAAAGATATTAGAGCAAGATATTTTTTAAACATGTAAAAGTAACTTATTTTATTTTACTTATGCTAGAATATCCGTATGAAGGAAGGGAAGATGGGAGAGAAACAAAGACTAATTAAGTCTGCGCAAAAAATAAAAAAAGATATTTATCTCTATCCAATTATTATTGTTTTATTAACAATTGGTTCCATGACACTTATTATTTATAACTCCATTGAAAACTTTAAACATAAAGAAGAGCATGAACTTAAAACAAAACTTCTTAATAAAGAAAAAGAGTTATCCAAAGGTCAACTCGAACAAGCTGTTAAACTTATTAATTATCATAAAAATCAAACCATGAAAATACTTAAAAAAAGTCTAAAACAAAGAGTTTATGAAGCCAATAAAATTATCCAAAATATTATTAAAGAAAATCCCAATAAAAATAAAAAAGAGCTCAAACATCTCGTTTCAATTGCCCTCTCGCCAATACGTTTTTTTGATGGTAGAGGGTACTACTTAGTCTACGACAAAGATACAAAACAATCAGTTATTCATCCTGTTAAAAAATTTGTAGGAAAAGATATGAGTCAATTTAGGGATAAAAAAGGGCAACTTATTGTTAAGCTTTTTGATGATGCTATTGAAAAAAATGGTGAAGGATTTACTTCTGATATCTATTTTGTCAAACCTCATATTAAAGACAATAAAGAGTATGCGAAACATATTTTTGTTAAATATATCAAAGAGTTAAATTGGGTCATAGGTACGGGTGATTACTTTGATGAAGTTGAAAAGAGTATTCAAAAAGAGGTTTTAAAATCCCTTAATAATGTTCGTTATGGAACCAATGGCTATTTATGGATAATGCATGCCAATAACTATAAACTTTTAATGCACCCCTATCGACCAAATGCAATAGGAAGTAGTCAAAAAGAAGTTAAAGATATTAAAGGCAATAATATTGCAGCTATGTCAATTAAAACAGCTAAAAATAATCCACAAGGTAGTTTTCTTAACTTTTATTGGGAGAAACCAAACTCCACAGAACAGATAAAAAAAATCAGTTTTGTTAAGTATATCCCTCAATGGAATTGGGTGATTGGTACGGGAGTTTATTTAGATGATATTAATAACCTTGTCTCATCACAACAATATCTTTATGATAATAAAATTAAAAGTCTCTATAATAATATTTTCATGGTCTCTTTACTTGTTATAATTATTACCGTCTTTATTGCAATTAATCTCTCACGACGAATAAAAAAAGGGTTTGATAACTACTCCCTTGAGTTACACAAGATTAACAAAGAGCTTGAATCAAAAGTTTCTGTACGAACAAAAGAGCTTAATTTACTCAACCAACAACTTGAAGAAAAGATTGAAGAAGAGTTAGAAAAAAATCGTTTTCAAGAGATACAATTATTAGAACAAGCAAAGTTTGCACAAATGGGAGAAATGATAGGTAATATCGCTCACCAATGGCGTCAACCACTAAGCATCCTTAGTTCCGTATCATCGTCAATGCGATTACAGATGCAGTTAGATAATCTCTCAAAAAAAGATGCTTTAAAAAATCTTGATATGTTTAGAGAGACAACCCAACACTTATCCCATACCATAGACCAATTTAGAGATTTTATAAAAGAGGAGAGAAAACTTAAAAAAAGTGTTCTAAAAGATGTCATTGAAAATGTTCTATCTCTTACCCAAGCTACCTTAAAACACCATCATATCAATATTCTTAAAGAGTTTGAAAAAGATTCAAATATTGTTATTCGAACCGTATCAGGAGAATTAACACAAGTTTTAATTAATATTATTAATAATGCCAAAGATGCTCTTTCTCAAAACAGCAATAAAGAAAAATGGATTAAAGTCAGTTATAAAAATAGTACAGAGGATGTTACAATTTATGTTGAAGATAACGCAGGAGGAATAAAAGAATCAATTTTACCTAAAATATTTGACCCCTATTTTACAACAAAACATCAATCACAAGGGACAGGAATAGGTTTATATATGTGTAAAAAAATTATTGAACAAAATTTAAAAGGCAACCTTTATGCACAAAATACAAAAAATGGAGCATGCTTTATTATTAAAATACCCCATAGTCTTACTAACTAAACACCACTAATAACTAAACTTTTAAGAATCAATTAAGACTATATTTATACTTTCTTTACTACAATATTATCTAAAATAATTACTAAAATAATATAAACTAGAGCTATTGTAAAAAATAATAATTTTTAAAATTACATTAGAAAGATACTACATGTTTAAAAATAGTAAAATTAATACTGTCATAATGAGCGGTTTACTTCTTGGACTATTTATTCCTATACTATTTACTTTCTATTTTTTTATTGATGAACAAAAACAAAAATATCAACAGCGTTCTATTAAAATTATAGAAGAGTCAATTAGACTCTCAATGAAAGAATCTCTTCTTCTTGATTCTAAAGAATGGCTTGATATTGCTATTCGTACTGCTTTAAAAAATGAATATCTTTACAGTATCAGTATTCATAAAAACAGTGAAACTATCGCTTTTAGAACTAAAAAAGAGTATATTACACACACCAAACAACTTGATATTCCAATTATAGATAATGGTAAAAAACTCGCTGATATTTCTCTTGTCTTTAATCTTAATAATATTCATAAAGATACAAAAAGAGAACAGCACCATCTCATTCAAATCCTACTTATGCAAGCCTTTATCTCATCCATTATTATTTTTTACATTATTAAGTTCAAAATTTTAAATCCCATCAAAACCCTCATGCGCCAAGCAAACCTAATCAGTAATAAAAAGCTTAACAAAGCATTTTTATGGAAACAAAAAGATGAAATAGGAAATCTTGGTCGTTCAATTGATAAGACAAGAGAAGCCCTTAAACATCTTTTTACAAAACTTGAAAACAAAGCTTGTTTTGATGCTCTTACCAATGTCTATAACCGTTCAGGATTTAACTCTATTTTTCCAAAAGAGTTACGTCGATGCAACCGTTATCACCATCCTATTTCACTTATTATGTTTGATATTGATCACTTTAAAAAAATCAATGATACCCATGGACATCTTATGGGAGATAAAATTTTAATAAACCTTTGTGAGCTTGTTAATGAAAATATACGTGAATGTGATTATCTTATTCGTTGGGGTGGTGAAGAGTTTATCATAATTACTCCTGAAACTGATCTAAATAGTGCGATTATCTTAGCTGAAAAAATTCGTAAGGTAGTTGCCACAACACCCTTTGAGAACAATATATGCGTTACTATTAGTTTAGCTGTTTCACAAATTCAAGAAGATGAAGATAATAATACATTATTGCAGCGAGTAGATGAGCATTTGTACCAAGCTAAAAATAGTGGTCGAAATCGAATCTGTTATTAAATTTTTATATGGACAACTAACTTTCTTTTGTTAGTTAAGATTAAAACTAAATGCACTAAAATAGACAATATGGTCACCAACTTATCAAAGGATAGGTCATGAAAACAACCAATTTATCAAATTTACGAAAATTTGTTGCTCCTGAGTATATCTATGGCATAGGTTCACGTAAACTTGTGGCTCAATACGCAAAAAACTTTGGACTATCAAAAGTTATGCTCGTTACTGATAAAGGTGTTAAAAAAGCTGGTTGGAGTGATGATATTGAGTCAATACTCAATCAAGCTAGTATCCAAACGGTTACCTATGATAATGTTTCTCCTAACCCTAGAGATTTTCAAGTGATGAATGGTGCAAAAATCTTTGAAGAAAGTCAATGTGACGCAATTGTTGCCGTTGGTGGTGGCAGCGTTATGGACTGTGCTAAAGGCATTGGTATTGTTGTCTCCAATCAAAAAAATATTCTTGAATTTGAAGGTGTTGACAAAGTTCTTATTCCTGCACCCCCTTTAATTTGTATTCCTACAACAGCAGGAACATCAGCTGATGTTTCTCAATTTTGTATTATTACCGATACCAAACGACTTGTCAAAATTGCAATTGTTAGTAAAATGACCATCCCCGATGTTGCCCTTATTGATCCAGAAACAACCCTTACAATGAGTTCTGAACTCACAGTTGAAACAGGACTTGATGCTCTCACTCACGCTGTTGAAGCATTTGTTTCAAATGCCAACTCTCCTATGACAGATTTAAATGCACTACAAGCTATTGAACTGATTATAGAAAACCTTCCAAAAGTTTATGATAATCCAGAAACCTTGGAATTTAGAGAGAAAATGACCTTAGCTAGTCTTTATGCAGGGTTAGCTTTTTCAAATGCTAGCTTAGGAGCTGTTCATGCCATGGCACACAGTTTAGGTGGTTTAAAAGATTTGCCCCATGGATTGTGCAATACCATATTGTTAGATAAAGTCATTGGATACAACTATGATGCTGCTAGTGAACGTTATCGAAAAATAGCTAAGGTTTTTAAACTCAATGCAACACAAGCAAGTAATGATTACCTCAAGAAAGACATCATGAAGTTTTTAAAAGATATGAAACAACGCCTTAATATTGATAAGAATTTTTCAGAGTTTGGACTTCATGAAAAAGATATTACCTCTTTAGCAATTAATGCCTCAAAAGATGCCTGTTTGGTTACCAATCCCAAAAAACTAACCAATATTGATTTGGAGAGAATCTATGAGCAAGCAATCTGAAGAAGAGATGCGTAATTCTATTATAGGATTAGGTGAAAAATCTATTCGTAAAAGTTACTTTCCTCAACTCAAACAAAAACTACTTGAAATTGAAGAACTTAATAGAAATCTTGAAAAAAAAGTAGAAGAAAGAACAGCCCAACTAAGTGAACAAAAAAATCTTTTTGAAACACTTTTTTATGATACATCAAATGCCTTAGCACTTCTAAAAAATGGTCGATTTATAGATTGTAATGATGCCCTACTTAAGATTCTTGGTTACACAAACAAGGATTTTTTTCTTAACCTTCAACTCCATGAACTCTCACCTGAATTTCAACTAGATGGTCAACGCTCAAAAAATAAAGCTGATGCTCTTTTAAAACAATGTTTACAAAAAGGAAGTATTCAGTTTGAATGGCTACATAAAAATATCAAAAATGAACTCGTTTGGGTTGAAGTCACCTTAACAAAAATCGTACTTAACCTTGAAGTTCATATTCATGTCTTTTGGAAAGACATCACCGATAAAAAACAACTCGAAGCAGAAGTTAAACATCATCAAGAAGAGTTAGAAGAATCAAACTATGAACTTCAAGCGATGATTCATAACCTAAAGTCAACACAAAAAAGACTCATCGAGTCTGAAAAACTAGCAAGCTTAGGTCAAATTGTTTCTGGAATCTCAAAAGAGATTAACACTCCTATTGATATTAGTGTCACTGCTATTACTTTCTTATTACATAATTTTACAGATATTAAAGAACGTTTTGAAGAGTTATCTGAAGAGGAAATGAAACACTTTTTTACGAGTAGTGAAGAACTATCTTCAACAATTAATAATAATCTACAAAAGATTGCTAAACTCATTCGATATTTCCAAAAAATTGAGATTCAGCAGACGGACTATACAAAACGAGAATTTAATATTAAAGAGTACCTTCAGGGAATACTACTAAGCCTTGATGAAAAGCTTAAAAAATATCAAGTAACTGTAAATATCAAGTGTAAAAACGAACTAAAAATCTATGCACATCCTGAAGATTATACTCAAATTATTACTACTTTAATTAGTAACTCATTAAAGCATGGATTTGACAAAAAAGATAAAGGAGAAATTACCATTGAGATTCAACAAAATGAAAACAATATGTTAAAACTTCTTTATCAAGATACAGGAAAAGGTATTAAAAAAGAGATACTACCTAAAATATTTGATCCTTTCTTTACCCAAAGTACAAAACAGAGCGTTCATGGTTTAGGGTTAAGTATTATTTATAATATTATTACCAACAAACTTCATGGAACTATTCAGTGTGAAAGCATTGAAGATCAAGGGCTCACCTTTGAAATTTCTATCCCAATTGAAGGAGCTTCTTCAAATGCTAATCTCACTTATTATATTTAATTAAACTTTTACTGCTTAATCACTACGACATTTATAATAAAGTTGCAGTTGCCCTTTTGATTTTTTTGGAACTAAACCCATCGTTTGTTCAGGCAGTAATAATAACATATAATCATCATTAGCATAGGACTGCATTGGTCCTTTTTTCATACGAAAGTCAAAACTAACACGCTCTTTTGTTATAAGTTTTTGATTTTGCAGGATAAAAACAAACTCTCTATCTTTTGCCTCATTTTCTGGCACATTAATCGTTTGTCCTTGTTGTACTTTTTGAATGTTCAAACATCGATACTCAACATCTTGTTTAAAGTTTTGATTAGCCCAGATAAAAGAGCTTAACGCTAAAATTGCAACAATAAATTTCATTAATTAACCTTCATAAAAATTTAAACCATTTTATTCATTACAACTTAATACTCTTTGAAAAAAATTTGCTAAATTATAAAATAAATACAAACATGGTATCATCTATAAATAAAGGAACTTAATGGCTAAAAAAAAGCTTCTGCCCATTGCTCAACTAGGAGAGAAAGTATTACGTAAAAAAGCAAAAAAAATACGTAATAACAAAAATAAAAAAATCAAAATCCTAATAAAAAACATGCTCTATACCCTTAAAAAAAGCAATGGAGTAGGACTTGCAGCCCCTCAAGTTTTTCACTCCTTTCAAATTCTTATTATTGCTTCAAAAGCAAACCCTAGATACCCAAAAGCTATCACCATGAAACCAATGGTACTTATTAACCCTAAAATAATCAAAACTTCCAACAAAAAAATAAAAGATTGGGAAGGGTGTCTAAGTATCCCAGGTATTAGAGCAAAAGTACCCCGACATAAAAAAATCACTCTCTCTTACACAACCTTAAAAGGAAAACAAAAAACTGTTACCTATAAAGGCTTCATTGCTCGTATTTTTCAGCATGAATATGATCATCTTTTAGGAAAGGTTTATATTGATCATGTACAAACTAAAGATATTGTTAGTGAATCATACTATTTAAAAAAAGTCAAAAACTCCTAAATAATTAGATTATATTTATTAGTCCTTCTTAACAATAGCTAGAATATAATTATTATATAGCGTACGCATAAAGGAGTTTATTATGCAACTCATCAGTACTGATATTCAAAACCTCAATACCCCTACTAAAAATCCTTATGAAACTTCACAAGTTTCAAATGAAAAAGTACAAGCTTCTAACAACGAAGAAAACCTAGAACAAACGATTAATAAATCAGCTGTATCAGTTAGCATCTCAATGAATGCTCAAAGTATTCTTTTTCAAATGAACAGTTCAGATACAAATAAAAACAATCTTCTATCTCAAGCAGCATTAAGTGAAGATCAAAATGATGTACTTAACTTTTTATCCGGAGAAAAAGCACTCAATGGTTTAAGTTTAAGTGACATTGGATATGAAGGTAAACCTATTTTAGAGCTTTCACAAGAAGAAGCAACTGAGCTTATTAGGGATAATGGTTTTTTCGGTGTTACACAAACCTCTGATCGTGTTGCAAACTTCGTTTTTAGTTTTGCGGGTGATGATTTAGAACTTTTAGAAAAAGGTAAAGAGGGAATTATAAAAGGCTTTGAAGAGGCAGAAAAACTTTTTGGTGGAAAACTACCTGAAATCTCTTATGAGACTCAAGAGCGAACACTAGCCCTTTTAGATGAAAAAATTGCTACATTAAAAGAGGTTGGTGAAATTGATACGTCAGAAAGTGAAACAACAACAAAAGAGTAAAATTTATTGCTTTTTTATTGCCATCTTTTCTGAGCCCACTTTTTTTGTTCTTCTTTATTTAAAAATGTCCATGCAATAAAACGGCTAGTTTTTTGTCCCTGTTTCATTTCAATTATATGGAATTCAAAAACTTTTGACGCTTTTAGGGTTTGTTCAATAGCTTTCAAATTCTCTTTTTTTGAAACCAGTGAGGTAAACCATAAACAGTTTTTCTCAAAAGTTTTACTTTGTATTATCATACGCTTAATAAAACTTAACTCTCCACCTTTACACCATAATTCATTACTTTGACCACCAAAGTTTAATGTTGGGTTTTTCTGTTTTTGTTTCGTTAAGTTTTGCACCTTTCGTTTAGTTCCTTGTTGCGCCTCTTTTTTAGACTTATGAAAAGGAGGGTTACACAACGTAAAGTCAAAATAACTCGTTTGATCAACAATATTAGTAAAAATATCTTCTGGGTTTTTTTGATGAACAACTTCAATCACAGTTGATAAACTGTTTTTATCAATAATCTTTGATACAGACTCTAAAGAGGTTTTATCAATATCACTTCCTACAAAACTCCATTGGTACGATTTATTAGCAATAAGTGCATAAATACCATTTGCTCCTATACCAATATCCAAACCTCTTATTTGATTCCCTTTTGGAATAACATCTGCATTGGTACGCGCTAATAAATCAGCTAAGTAATGAACATAATCAGCACGACCAGGAATTGGTGGACACAAATAACCTTGTGGTATTTCCCAGAACTCTATTTTATAAAACTGTTTTAAAAGAGCTTTATTAAGAGCAATCACTGCTTTAGGATTCGAAAAATCAATGGAGAGATTTCCGTATTTATTAACAGCTACAAAAGGTTTTAATGAAGGCTCAATTTTAACTAAAGCATTGAAATCATATTGACCATGATGAGGGTTTCTTGGATGAAGGGGTTTTTGGGGTGGTTTATTTTTCAAAGCATCTCTTGTTTTTACTATTATAACCAATTACAAACAAAAAGAACCTAGAGTTCTTTTTGTTATATTATGTTTATAATTCAGAATCAATTAATTGAATTAAATTATCTAATCCAAATGTTTGAAGTGGTTTTCCATTAACAAAATATCCAGGTGTTTTTGTAGCACCTAACGTTTTTGCATCAGCTAAGTCTTGAGTAATAATTTGATCAAATTTTGGATTATCCATACTTTGACTCATTTTATCCATATCAAGCCCTTTTACTTTAGGTAAAATTCGCCATAAAATTTGTGGTTTAACTTCATGGTGCTGTGTCCAGTATCGTTGCGTATAAAACATAAACTCTAATACATCCATAAACTTACCTTGCTCATTAGCAGCTAATAGCATCTTAACAGCCATATCAGAACCTTTGTGAAAAGGTGCATATCTAAGAACTAACTTAACATTTCCCTTATTTTTCTTTAAAATCTCTTTTACATAAGGGTGAAACTGAGCACATGTTTCACAAGCAGGGTCGAAAAATTCTACTAATTGAACTTTAGCATCTTTATTTCCTATAACAATAGAGTAATCTCGTTGAAAAAGTTTTGCTTTTTCAAGGGCAAGTGCCTCATACTTTTTTGTTTCATTTGCTTGATAAACATAGGTACCAATAACAAACAGAGCAATTAATCCAACCAGTGAGAATAAAACCATTTTTTTATTTTGCATACATAAACTCCATTAAACTAATATATTTATGACGATATTGTATCGAAGCTATATTAACAAATAATAAATACAGAACCTTCTGGAATAGCCATATATTAATGCTTACTTAGCTATTATAATATTTTCTTATATTATTAGTTTACCACTCATAATCAAACAATTATAAAAAAAGAGTCTAACTGAGTAAATTTAAACACAATCATAACTAAAAAAATTTCTACAATGTAAATTTCTTTTAAATTTTGCGAACTTTTAGAATATTCAGCTATAATCATGACCTAGAAAGATGATTTAGAGTTCATCTATAGTTAACGTTAATATTGAAACTTAAGTTATCAATACAATCTACCTAAAGAATACTCCACTTTATATTTTCGACCAAATTAAGAAATACTATATTTCAAGACAAACAAGGAATGACAATGTCAACATTATTAAACGGAACTGTTAAATGGTTCAACAGTGAAAAAGGTTATGGATTCATCGAGCAAGAAGACGGTGGAAAGGATGTATTCGTACATTTTAGACAAGTTAACTCTTCAGGATATGGACGAGTTACATTAGAAGAAGGTCAAAAAGTAACTTTCGAAATTGGTGAAGGACAAAAAGGTCCACAAGCAGAAAACGTAACTGCTTTATAATCCTTTACTTTACAACAAAGAGTTAGTCATATATCTAAATAGGGCTAACTCTTTTTCTCTATTAGCTGTGTTATCTCATCAGGTTTTGGAAAAATTGGTAATGTTGTAGAAATAGCCAACTTATCAAAAATAACCTCATTATTAACAACCACTTTAAAAGTCCCACCCGAACTCTCAATTAAGGTTACCACTGCTTGTGAAAAATTACACTTTAATTCCTCTTCTACCCTAGAAGCTTGAGGTAAATAGTTTCACATTCCGCAATAATAAATTTCTACTTTCATAATTATCCTTTTTAAATATAAATTGACTCAACACAATTTCGTCCATTCTCTTTTGCTTGATATAAGGAATCATCACTCTTTTTATAAACTTCCTCAAGAGAAATTTCTTGATTTTGTGTCAATAAAATAGTCAAACCAAAAGATGCAGTAAGAATTTTTTTTGGAGAATTTTTAATATGTTCAATATTTAATGTTTCTATACCAATACGTGCACGTTGTGCTAACATTTCCACATCATCAACACTTTTAGCATTAATTAAAACACCGAACTCTTCACCTCCTAAACGAAATACTATATCTTCACTACGTTTAAATACATCTTTTAAGGTTTGAGAAACTTTTACTAGTACCTCATCTCCCGCTATATGCCCGTACGTATCGTTATACTTTTTGAAATTATCAATATCCATCAATAAAAAAGCAAAGACCTCACTATTTCGAGCGGTATCATGAATTTTTCTTGGAGCAATATCATTAAAATAACGACGGTTATATAAGGAGGTTAAACCATCGGTGATACTTAGTTCATAAATTCTTTTTTTATCCGTAATATCTTGACGAATAGAAGTAAATCCTATAATTTCACCCTTTTTATTATAGTTTGGTTCTACAACAGCTTTAACCCAATAATAGGTTCCATCTTTACGTAAGTTTTTTACTTCTCCTCGCCATTTCTTTCCACTTTTAACCGTAGACCAAAGCTCTTTAAAAACTGAGCTTGGCATATCAGGGTGTCGTACTATATTATGGGGTTTATCAATTAACTCCTCTTTGCTATAACCAGAAATATCACTAAAGGCTTGAGATACATTTTTGATAATACCTTTATAATCAGTTGAGGAAGAGATAACATTTTCATCAAAAATCTTATCAAACAATTTTCGCTCTTTTATATGCTTGATATTTTCAAAAACATTAAGTACTTTTGATTTTAACTCCTCTTGTAAAATTGGCTTAGGTAAAAAATCAGTTGCACCACATTTATACAATTTAACTTTTAAATCATTCTCTTCAATACTACTAATAACAAGTATTGGAATATGAAAATATTTATCTTCTTGACGTAATTGTCTTATTAGTTCTAATCCATTCATTTGAGGCATATTAAAATCAGTGATAATCATTGAAATTGTTGGTTTTTTTTCGAGCAATTTAAGTGCCATTTTCCCATTTTTTGCATGATGGACTTTTAATAACAGTGATTCTAAACTGGTTTTCATCTGTGTTGCACTTAATAAAGAGTCTTCTACAATCAAAACCTCCATACCTTGTATATCATGTAAAAGTTCAATTAAACGATAGACTTTCCCTAAAACATGGATAGAGTCTTTAAGTACATAATCAATAATATTGGGTCGTTGTAACATTTTTAATGAATGGTCATCAATTGTAGATGAAAGTATTAATGTTGGTATTTGTTTTGATTCGAAATAATCTAAAATTTCTCCATTAAGCGCATCAGGAAGAACCATATTTGAAACAACTAAAAAGAAATCATTCTTTTTGCAAAGCTCTTGTGCTTCTTTTGCACTTTTAGCTGAATAAAGAATAAAATCATTTTTTTTTAAAAATAAATCTTCTAAAAGATTTATAATAACAATTGAGTTATCAACTACGAGGATTTTATTCATAATAGCGCCTTCATTTTCTATAAATTATTTTAATAAAAACTATTATATCCCATTATAGTACTACTATACTAC
>CAZIES010000025.1:0-23336 GCA_964538295.1 uncultured Arcobacter sp.
CCAGAGTCCATCTGTAAAAAAGAGGGCATTGAAAAGACTACACCAAAAATAATACTTAGCATAAATATTACAAGTCTATAATTAAAAATATTCAATGTTTTTCCTTAAAAGAAAGTGTTCAGTAGTTTAAAACATGTACGCGGTACATGTTTTAAAAAATTAGTCTAGTTTTTTTGCTACAAACTCTTTTACAAGTTTCATCTCTGAATCATCTGCGTGTTTTACTACGAAGTACTCTTCTTCAACTTTTACAACTTCAACCATTAAGCCACCGTTTGATACAATTTTATCACCTTTTTCAAGGTTAGCAACCATCTCTTTGTGCTCTTTAGCCTGTTTTTGTTGTGGTCGAATAATTAAAAAATAAAAAATTGCAAATAATGCAACCAGAGGTAATAATGAGCTTACAATATCTCCACCTTGACCCATACTGTTTCCTTTATGATGTATTAGTAACACCTTTACAAAAAGATGCTCTATGTTTTTATTAAAACGCGAATATTTTAACAAAACATTCATAATAAAAGGCTTGTGTACGGCACTTTTATTTTCATGCTTCTTGTATTTGGGATATTTTGAATTTGAAGTTAAAATTATCAACACGATTACAGGACTATTGGCCCTTTATTTTCTTTTAACTATTCCTAGACCTTCACTTTTTTATGCAGGTTTTTTTATCGGAATTTTATGGTTTTATTGGATAAGTTTCTCTTTTGTATATTATGAGTTATACTACCTCATGCCTTTAGTGATTTTAGGGCTTGGTTTAGGATATGGGGTTATTTTTTTACTTTTAGGTATTGTCAACAAGCCTATTTTTAGAATTTTATCGATTGTACTACTCTCCTATTTTGAACCCTTTGGATTTAACTGGTTAAAACCTGAACTTCTTTTTGTTGAAAGTTATTTTTCAACAACTAAATTAGTCCTTCTTTTACTTTTAGTTGCAAGTTATTGTCTGTATAAAGGGAGTCGTAGTATCTATACCATTTTATTAACTGCCACTTTTTTTATCAGTTTTTATATTCAAAAACCAAATGAGTCACTTATTGAAAGTGATTTAATGATTGCCATGCCACAACTCAATATCTCTCAAGAAGAGAAATGGGAACGAACAAACCTCACCAAAATTATTAAAACCAACTTTGCACATATCAATCAGGCCATTTATTCTAATAAAGATTTAGTCATCTTACCAGAGACTGCTTTTCCAATGCTTCTGAATCAAGATAAACTTATTATGAATATGCTTAAAGAGAAGTCACAAGACATCACTATTATTACAGGTGCTTTATACAAAGAGAACGACCAATACAATAACACCACTTATCTTTTTCAAAATGGCAAATACCAAGTTGCGCATAAAGTTGTTTTAGTCCCATTTGGGGAATCTGTTCCACTACCTGAAAAAATCAAAAACTTTATCAATGATACCTTCTATGATGGAGCAAAAGATTATACCAAAGCACAACAACCTACTGATTTTTTAATCCAAAGGGAACTATTTAGGAATGCTATTTGTTATGAAGCAACTTCCAATGAAATTTATCAAAATCTAGGCAATACTAAATACCTAATAGTTACTTCAAATAATGCATGGTTCACCCCATCTATTGAACCAGTGTTACAAAAAATGCTTTTAAAATATTTTGCAAAAAAACATCATGTGATTATTTATCATGTAGCAAATGGAAGTCCTAATGCTATTATTAGACCTTAAACTTTTCATCTATTTTTTGCAGGATCATCTCTTTAGGCATATCTTCCTCAATTTGTAAATCAAAAGCAAAGTCAAGTATCTCTTTAAAAGCTTTTGAGGGTTTAAACCCTAAAGCAATTAAATCTTTTCCTTGGACAAGAGGTTGAAGAGATTGGCTTGAAACATCAAGTGTTTTTGCTTCTTTTAGTAGCCATGCAATTGCCTTGTGACATTTTTGTTTATTAGGAATTGTTCTACCTAAACAATCTGCAAGAGCTACTTGACAAAGTTGTTCAATATTTACTTTTGTAGAGAGTCGTTTAACTGCTTTTTGTGTTGAGTTTTGCAAATAGAGCTGAAAAGGAGAGAGATGATATTTCACTAAAGGGATAATCTCATCCACAAGTTTTTTTTCATTGGTTAATCTCTTTAAAAACGTAACTGTGGGTTCAACACCTAAAGCTTCATGTTTATGGGAGGTAATACGTCCTTTTATCACTTTTGTGCACAAGGGTTTTCCAAAATCATGGCATAATGTTGCTAGCATCAACATAATATTCTCTTTGGAATTATTCCCTCTTAATTTTGCCATTTCATCTAAACACATCAAGGTATGTACCCACACATCTCCTTCAGGATGGTACTCTTTATCTTGTTCACATCCAATTAAGGCTTGAAGCTCTGGATAATAGTTTAAAATACCTAAACTTCGCATTAACGTAAAGCCTAATGAAGGTTTAGAAGCTTGTAATAAAAACTTCTTAAACTCTTCAAAGATACGCTCCTTAGCTAACTCTTCTAACAAACCTTGAGTTATCATATTTTGACATAAACTAAAGGTTGTAGTATCAAGAATAAAATCAAAGCGTGCAGCAAATGAAATAGCACGATAAACCCTTAATGGATCTTCAATAAATGTGGTTTCATTAATATGCTTTAACTCTTTTTTTTCAATGGCTTCTCTTCCTTTAAAAGGGTCTAAAAAACTGTCCTCAAAAAAGTCATAACCAATGGCATTCATCGTAAAATCACGCCTAATAGCTGCTTGTTCAAAACTCAAACTGCTATTTGTTGTTACATCGAAACCTTGATGCCCTTTGGCTACTTTTTTCTCTTGACGGGGTAAAGCAAAATCATACTCATTAGCAGCAGTAAAGAGTTTAAGTACACCAAAAAATTTTCCAACCAATTCCACGCGTCCAAAAGATTCTAACATTAAAGCTAATTTTTCAAAACTCTCTATATTAAAAACTTCAATATCATAATCTTTTATAGGGATATTTAAAAAGTGATCGCGGACACAACCACCTACGAGAATTGGCATAGCACCAATATTTTTTAAAGCTAGAAGAATTACTTCTAGCTCTTTAGGTAAAGAAAAGTTACTTTTTCTCTTTGTAGAGGTGTACATCGGTTTGAGGATAAGGAATAGAGATTCCCTCTTTATCAAAGGTGAGTTTGATTTTTTCAGTTAAAGCAAACTTTACATCCCAATAATCTGGCGTATTTGTCCATGCTCTTACTACAAAATTTACTGAACTATCAGCAAGCTCTGAAACCGCAACAGTAACACCCTCTTCATGAAGTACCTTCTCATTGTTTTCAACAATTGATGTTAAGATTTTTTTTGCTTTTTTAATATCATCGTCATAACCAATACCTACTACTAAATCAACTCTTCGTGTATCGTGAGCGTTGATATTTGTAATAGATCCACTGGTAATTGCAGAGTTTGGTACCAAGATTTTTTGATTATCAGGCGTTGTAAACTCTGTATTAAAAAGGTGAATCTCTTTAACTTTTCCAGTAACACCACCTGCAGTTACAACATCACCTATTTTAAAAGGTTTAAATAAAATTACCATCACCCCTGAAGCAAAGTTTGAAAGTGAATCTTTTAATGCTAAACCAACAGCTAAACCAGCAGCACCTAAGATTGCTAGAACTGATGTTGTTTCAATTCCTACTTGGTCTAACGTTGCTAAGATAACAACAATTAGTAGAACATAATAAAGAATATCTTCAAAGAAATTTAAGAGTGTTTCATCCATTCCCTTTTGTTTACTTAACACTTTTATCACTAAATTTGTGATTTTTTTAGCAAGCCATTTTCCCACAACAAAAATTACAATTGCAATAGCTATGTTAACGGTATATAACCCTACCATCTCTGAAATTGATTGAACGCTGCCTGAGTCCATTTTTAGCTCCCTATTTTATTATTTTAATAATTCAAGAATAGTAGAGGTAACCTTACTTACTTCGACTTCTGTTTTTTCTAAAGTTTTTCTATCAATAATTTCTACTAAACCATCTTGAAGTTTTTTACCAACAACAACAGCATAAGGGAAACCAATGAGTTCGAAGTCACCCATTTTAAAACCAAATCGCTCTTTGGTTCGGTCATCAAGGATTGTTTCAACTCCACATTTTTTCAATGATTCATAAATTTCTAAACCAGCATTGAGTTCATTCTCTTTTTTTGCATTTGATACAATCACATCTACAGTAAAAGGTGCAGTCTCTTTTGTCCAAATACACCCTTTTTCATCATGGTTTTGTTCAATAACAGCGGCAACTAACCGTGAAACCCCTATTCCATAACATCCCATAATAAATGGTTGAGATTTTCCATTAGCATCTAAAAAGTTTGCATCCATTGCTTCAGAGTATTTCGTACCTAATTGGAAAATATGTCCAGCTTCAATTCCTTTTGTGTACTCTAATTTTCCACCACAACATGAACACGCATCACCCTCTTGCACTGCAACTAAATCAAAATATTTTGCCTCTTTTAAATCAGAAAGGTCAGTATTAACAAAGTGATAATTCTCTTCATTTGCACCACAAGCAAGTCCTACTTCACCTTTTAACTCTTCATCAATAATAAATGTAACATCTTCAGGTAATCCAAATGGTCCACAATATCCAGGATTTAAACCAACAGCAATAAGTTCTTCTTCAGTAGCATCCTCAAGGTCTAGTGCATCAACTGCATTACACGCTTTTGTCTCTTCTAGTTCATCATCACCTCTTACAAAGAAAACTACAATTTCACTTTTTTCTTCAAAGATAGCTTTTTTCATCACTGCTTTAATATTTTGTGCTTTTGAAACAGAAAGAAAATTAGAAACTTCTTCAATGGTTTTCAAACCAACAGTCTCAACTTTTTCGCAAACAGCAGGGGCATTTGTATTTTCAAACCATGCATTAAAGTGTCGTTTTTTTCTTGTTGCTGCTTCAATATTTGCCCCATATTCACACTCTGGACAAACAACAATTGTATCTTCACCTGAGTTTGCTAAAACCATAAACTCTTTTGAACCACTTCCTCCAATAGCACCACTATCAGCATCAACAACTCTAAACTCTAACCCAAGTCGCGTATAGATTTTTTTATACGCCTCTTCCATAACATGGAACTCTCTTACTAAATCCTCATGTGTATCATGGAAAGAGTAAGCATCTTTCATCAGAAACTCTCGTCCTCGCATGAGTCCAAATCGAGGTCGTGCTTCATCTCTAAACTTTAAGTTGATGTGATAAAGATTTAGGGGTAAGTTTTTATATGAGGTAATTCGATTTTTTACCATATTTACAACGGATTCTTCATTTGTTGGAGACAGAACATAATCAGCATGTTTTCTATCTTTGAAACGTAAAAGCTCATTCCCCATTGTTGAAGATCGTCCTGATTCATCCCAAAAAGATAGCGGTGTTACAAATGAACACTGCATCTCATTTGCACCAGTGTTATCCATCTCTTCTTTTACAACAGTTTTGATTTTTTCTAAAACTTTTTTACCTAATGGTAGAAAATCATAAAGTCCTGCACCACTTTGTGTAATAAATCCACCTCGAATTAAAAACTGATGAGATGGGAGTGTTGCATCACTTGGTGTCTCTTTTGTTGTTGGCATAAACATTTGAGAAAATTTCATTCTAAATTATCCTAGTTATTAAATTTTATTGCGTGTTCGCAGTTGTGCATGGTATTACTTTCACTTTCTAAACCAAAAATTGATTGAACGGTTCCTAAAACAACATCACACTCAACATGTTTTGAAATTGATTTTAACTGATTGGTTGGTTGATGTAAAAACTCCGTTAAAACAGTCTCACAAAGCTTTTTAATATTAGCTTCATCTTCAGCTTTAATAAACCCTTTTTTAATAGCACGTTGCATTTTTCGATCAATAACATCATCACCTTTTAAATAAAGATGTTTTACTACAGGTTCAACTTCAAGTGATTTTAACCAATCAAAGAATTCCATTGAAGATTTATTGACAATTGAATAAGCTTGTTTTGCTTGTTCTGCTCGTAAACTCATATTTTCATTCACAATATCTTGTAAATCATCCACAGCAAAAACCTCTAATCCTGCCATGTCAATATCATCAATATCTCGTGGAACTGCTATATCAAACCAATATCGATTAAAAGATGTTTGCTGTACCATTTTTTGTGTAATGATGGGATATGGTGCTGATGTTGCTGTGATCATTACAGGAACTTGACTCAGTAAACTATCAATTTTTTCATAAGGTTCTACATCAATTTTTTCTTCAAAAGTGTCTGCAAGAAGTTGTGCTTTTTTAATATTTCGACTGATTAAAATCACATCAAAGCCTGAAGAGATTAAGTGTTTAATCGTTAATTCACTCATTTCTCCTGCACCTATAACTAAAGCTTTTACCCCTGCAGTATCACCAATAATATCTTTAGCTTTTGCAACTGCTGTTGAAGCTACTGAAACAGAGCCCGTTCCTAAACTGGTTGCATTTCTTACATTCGCTGCACATTTAAAGGCATAATTCATTGCTCGGGTGATTTTTTGACCACAGTACCCTTTAGCTAATGATAATCGATAAGCATCTTTTAGTTGTCCCACAATTTGTGTTTCACCAATAACGAGTGAATCTAAAGCAGAAGCTACTGTAAAGAGGTGATGAATTGCTCCACTGTTATCATAAATATCTGCACGTTCGTACAAAATATCAAACTCTAACTCAGAGTATTTGGCTAAACATTCAATGATAAATGTCTGTGCTTTTAAAATATGATTTACCGTTGTCATAATCTCAACACGATTACAGGTTGATAAAAGAACCACTTCTGTTACAAGTTCATTCTCATACAATGTTTTTAAAAAGGTCTCTTTTGCACTATCATCAGAAAAAGCTAACTTTTCTCTCATTTCGATGTCAGTATTTTTGTGGGTAAAACTAATACTTAAATAACTCATTTAAAACTCTCTTTCAATCATCGCTTTCATAATCATAATTAGTTCTGGATTATTTTCATCATGTAAAACATTAATTGCTTCATTTCCTAATGCTTGCGCTTGCGAAATTGAATCAGCTAAAGCATCAGTTACGTCCATTTGATGTTTAATCCAATCTGACTCTTCAGAGGTCAGCTCTTTTTTATATAAATTTTCTAATTTTTCTTTGTCACCTAATCGTTGATGTAAAAGTAAGTAAGGAATGGTGACTTTCCCCTCAACAAAATCTAACATAGCAGGTTTTCCTAGAGTTGCACTATCTTGCGTGATATCTAAAATGTCGTCAATCATTTGAAAAGCAAGTCCTAGGTTTTTACCATAAAGTGCGTATTTTTCTTCATCACGTCCTGCTAAAATAGCAGCACTAGCAGCACTAGCTTCAATTAACGAAGCAGTTTTTTTATAAATCATATCAAGGTATTTTTTATAATCACTATTAAAGGTGTCGGTTAAAGCAACATCATGCATCTCTCCTATTGATAGAAGCGTAACCGCATTGGCTACATTGTAAGCAATTTTTCGATCCATTTGAGATAACTCAGTAAAGGCTTTTGAATATAAAATATCGCCAAACATAATGGCAGTTTTATTATCAAACATTGCGTTGATTGAGGGTTTTCCTCGTCGTGTATCTGCTTCATCAATCACATCATCATGCAGAAGTGAAGCTGCATGAATCATCTCAACAATAGCACACAGTTTTAAAGCTTCGCCAGTTTCACCTGCAATCTTTAAAATCAACTTACTTCGTAACATTTTCCCTGTTGCTAAAAGGTCTAACAGTTCTAATGAACGTTCATCATTACACTCTTTAACAAATGTTTTTATTTGTTCTTTAACTTGAACTAATGCTTCCACTTAAACCCTTATGAATCTAATCTACAGATAATCTCACCGGTAAACTCCATGTAAAGACCTTTTTTCATGTTGTTTACTTCATCAGCATTTTCAAATGCATATTGCTTAAAGAATTTATCAAAATCAAAATCTTCACCCTTCTCTTTGGTCATCATTAATTCTAAAATAGCAAATTTTTCAATAATTTTATCAATCTCGTCTTCTACAACTTCTGATGATGCCGTTCGTGCAATATCAAAAAACTTTGATTTTGGACTTCCCATAAAAATATCATCTTCGTCTTCTGTAAACCAATCTTTCATATAACTCATAACAATCCTTTTCTTATTTGCTGAAAGTCTATCTATTTTGATAAACCTTTTCCTTGATATTTATTAATTTTAATCTTTTAATCGAACTCTAACTGATTCTGCGTGAGCAGTTAACCCTTCCGTATCAGCTAAAATAGCACACGCTTCACCCAACTCATCAATTGCCTCTTTAGAAAAGTTAATAATCGATGATTTTTTCAAAAAGTTTTCTACATTTAATGGACTATAAAACTTCGCTGTACTTCCTGTAGGAAGGGTATGGTTTGGTCCTGCGATATAATCCCCAATTGGCTCAGGCGTATTTTCACCTAAGAAAATTGCACCTGCATGTTTGATTTTTGGTAACAGTTCAAAAGAGTTTTGTGTCATTACCTCTAAATGTTCTGGTGCAATTTCATTCATTAAATCAATGGCTTCATCCATCGAAGAGGCTACAATAATTGCTCCTCTATCATCAATTGATTTTTGTGCAATTTCACTTCGGCTTAATGTTTGTAAATAAGCATCCACTTCAATAGAAGTTTGTTGTGCAACCTCATCACAGGTGGTAATCATAATAGAACTCGCCATTTCATCATGTTCTGCTTGAGAAAGTAAATCTATGGCTAAATATTTTGGTTTTGCACTACTATCACTTAAAATTCCAATCTCACTAGGTCCCGCAATCATATCAATATGCACTTCACCAAATACTAACTTTTTAGCTGTTGCTACAAAAATATTTCCTGGTCCAGTAATCACATCTACCTTAGGAATCGTTTCAGTCCCATAGGCAAGCGCTGCTACTGCTGATGCTCCACCTACTTTAAAAGCCTTGGTGATTCCACAAATATGACAAGCAGCAAGTAAAAGTTCATTGATCTCATCATTTGGTGTTGGTGTACATACAACGATCTCTTCAACACCGGCAACGATTGCTGGTATTGCGTTCATTAAAAGAGAACTTGGATAGGCTGCCTTTCCTCCTGGAATATATAACCCCGCTCTATCAACGGGTGTTACTTTTTGTCCTAAAATGGTTCCATTTTTTTCAAAGTCTACCCATGATTTAGGTAATTGCTTTTCATGATAAATTTTGATTCGATCATAAGCAATATGTAAAGCATTTCGTAATGGTTCATCAAGTTTTTCATAAGCCTCTTTCATAGCAACCGTCGATATTTCTAAGTCATCATCGCTTTGAACTTCCCATTTATCAAACTTAGCAATATGTTCTTTAACCGCTGTGTTTCCATTATCTACAATATCATCAATTAAAGAAGTTACAATAGCAGAGACCTCTTTAATATCTGTCTTTGCCCGACCTAAAATTGTTTCAAACTCTTGTGCAAAATTTGCATCATTTGTATTTAAAATTTTCATGTTCTTTTTTACTTCCCTATCTTCTCAAAGATTTCTTTTACAATATCAACTTCCAATCGGTCTTCAACATTTACAACCACGTCCGCTACTGCTTCATACTCTTTTACTCTTACATCATAGAGTTTTTTAGCCTCTTGCATATTTTGTAAAAGTGGTCTTTTTTTGAGTTTTTTTTCTGCATTTGGAGAGTTATGTATTCGTCGTAAAATACCTTCAAAGGAGTTTTCTAAATAGATAACGGTTCCAATGTTTTTTAGATTTTCTTGTCGATAGAATCCACCACCTGTAGAGATTACTGTATTATCTATGCTCTTTTCCAACCAAACAGCACACTGTTTTTCTAAATCTCTAAAATAAGGTTCACCTTCATCTGCAAAGATATCTTTGATTTTCTTTTTTGTAATTGATTCAATGATATCATCGGTATCAACAGAAAACCGAGCTCGCTCTTTAAACATTGCTCTTGCAATAGTGCCTTTTCCAACACCCATAAATCCGATTAAAATTATATTGTTTTTCTTCATAGCTAAGGATTATATCTAAAAGTAGGTAAAAATATTCGCCGTAAAAAAATGAATTAAAAACTTATACGATTTCTTCCATTTTCTTTAGCATTATAAAGTGCCATATCTGTGAGTTTATAAATCTCTTCTAGGGTTAGTTTTTCATCAGGTTTAACAAGTTTTACTCCAATAGAAAGGGTAAGGCATGGACTTACATCAGAGTTTTTATGTTCGATACAAAGGTCATGAATATTATTTAAAAAATGTTGAGCTAACTCTAAAGCCCCTTCTTGAGTTATATCTGAAGTGATGATTCCAAACTCTTCTCCTCCTAAACGAAAAGCAAAATCTTCTGGGCGGTGAAGGGTCTCTTTTAAACATTGTGCAACTTTAATTAAAGCATCATCTCCCTCTTGATGACCATAAGTATCATTGTACTGTTTAAAATAGTCAATATCCATAATCATCAATACAAAATTATAATTATGTCGTTTACTTCTTTTGAGCTCTTTTTCAAAAATAGTGTTAAAATAACGTCGATTATAGATTTTTGTTAAATAGTCTGTAATCAAAAGTTCTGCAATCTCTTTCTTATCGGTTACATCTTTAAAAATCGAGGTATAACCATTGATATTTCTTTTTTCATCAAAGTTTGGAGTAATAATATTTTCTACCCAAATAGTTTTCCCACTTTTGGTGATATTTTTATGTTCACCTCGCCAAACTTCTGCTTTTTTAATAGTACTCCACATGTTTTCAAAAAAACTATCTGCTGTATCTTTATGCCTAAAAATACTGTGGTATTGCCCAATCAGTTCCTCTTTTTTATAACCATTTAAATCACAAAAAGCTTGAGTACAATCAACAATAAGCCCATTTTTATCCGTTTTAGTAATAAGTACATTATCATTGATAATATCAACATACTCTTCTAATTTTTTTGCACTATTGACACTTTGGGTAATATCATGTCCTTCAGCTACTAAATAAATAACATTGCCTCCATCATCAAAAACTGGTGTTAAAGAAAAATCAATATAACGTTTCGTACCACTTCCATCATAATGGTATTTCATCTTTTTTAAACAGGTACCTTTTGCCGACTCTTTTATCTCTTTTTGTAACTCTTCTTGCACTTTTGAATCATAATTCCACCATGGGCAATCCCAAAATTTTTCTCCTAAAACAGAATGAAGTGAAACATCAATAAATGCTAACGCTGTTTGATTAACTTGAAGCAACTCTCCTTCTAAGGATAAAAGACCTATAAAATGAGAGGAGTGATCAAAGATGGTTTCAATAATATTTTTTGTTTTATTGAGTTGTGTATAGAGCTCTTTTTGTTGAGTAATATCTGTTAAATAGCCGTAAACATGTGAGGCTTCACCGTTATCATTACGAATAACCTTACTAATATGTTGAATCCAATGTATTTTACCATTAGTAATAATACGATAAGGATCATAATGGAATTCATCATCTTTCATATGGGTAAGATGATAAGCTTGGTCTTGAAAATGTTCAATATCATTCTCATGAATAGAGTGTGTAATATGCACATGATTTTCCATATAGGCTTGTGCACTATAACCAAATACTTTTTCTACATTATTAGTTACATACTCTAATATCCACTCTCTTTTTTTATGTAAAATAAAAAAGATAGTAGGACTTTCATTAAGATATTTAATTACATCTTCCATATCAATTGGCTCTTTTTAAAAATTCATCATATGGTAGCATAAAAAAATTAAAACTATTTTTTCTCATAAATAACATAAGGCAAGGTGATGATAAACTCTGCACCCTGCAAAGATTTATCTTCATAACTATAAATACAATTAGCTACTTTTATTGTTCCTCCCATATGACTCTCTATAATTTGATGGGTCATATATAGACCAATACCCGTTCCTTGACTTTGATGTTTTGTAGTAAAATAAGGTTCAAAAATTTTATCACGAATCGCAGTATCAATACCCCCACCATTATCACGTATTTTTAATATGACATGCTCTTTATTTTTAGATATATTAATAAAAATATAAGGGCTTTCTTTTCCTTTCATCGCATCTTTGGCATTATGGAAAATATTTAGAAGTGCTTGGGTTAACTCATTTTCATAACTTGTAATACGTGCATCATCCACTTTTTCAAAAACAACTTTGATACTATTATTTTTTAAAATACCCTCAATTAGATTCAAATTCTTTTTAACAGCTTCTAATACAGAAAACTCCCGTTTTACTTTATTTCGTCTAAAGAAGTTTCTAAAATCATCAATAGTTTCAGAGAGGTGTTGCGAGGTTTTATTGAGTTTTTTCAAATCAGTTATTGCTTCTTCTTTATCCAAATTTGGCAACTCAAACTGAATACAAAGTCCAGTTGAAATCGAACTAATCACACTTAAAGGCTGTCTCCATTGGTGGGCAATATTATCAATCATCTCTCCCATAGCAGCAAGCTTTGATTGCTGGAAAATAAGTCGCTCTTGATTTTTCATTTCAGTAATATCAATTCCTGTTGAAATACGTACATCTTTACCATTGAGTTGAGTGTTTCTTCCTTGCACTAAAAAATCAAATATCTCACCGTTTTTTTGTATGGCCTTAACTTCATATGCAGATACATCATGTGAAAAATTCTCTTTAATTTGAGACAATGACTCCTTGTGAGCAAAATCATCAACAGGTAAACCAATCATCTGCTCTTTTGATTCGTAACCAAACATCTTAACAGCAACAGTGTTAGCATCAATACAAATACCTTTTTCAAAAACAAAAATTGCTTCCATTGCAGAGTTAAGAAGTACTTCAAAACTACTTAACGAAGCTTGTAACTGCTTTTGAGTTACAAGTAGCTCAGCATTGGCATCATTTAACTTACTTTTTTGAGAGGTAAGCTCTTCATTGTGCTTAATTAATTGTTTATGACGATAGATTCCAAAAAAAGCCAGTACAACAACTGCTAAAATTACTTTCCAAAGCAAGTCATAATCAACACCTTTTTCAAACTTCACAGAGATATATTTATTTAAGATTGCTTGTTTTGATACATCATCAATTGAACTAATCGCTTTTTCAAAAATATCTTCTAATATTGGTTCATCATTACGAATCCCAATACCTAACTCTAATTTTCTATCAAGCTTTCCTGCAATTTTTAAGCTGGTAATATATTTACGTTGTAAGGTATAAGCAACCGTAGGTAAAGCGCCTACAAAACCAAAAAGTTTACCTTGTTCAACTAAATCTAAGCCCTCTTCAACAGTTGTAACATCAACAATTTTATGGTTAGGGTATTTTCTTTTTAAGATTTCACCAATGGCATACCCTTTTACAACTCCCACTCTCTCTTGAGTAACAACTGCTTCAGCATCAGTTATAAAAAGTTTATCCGTTTTTGTAGCAATCACAAGAGGAAAGTCAATATAAGGAGGTGTAAAATTCATATATTTCAAACGAGAAGGTGTTGGCATCGCAAGAGAAAAAATATCACATTTTCTTTTTTTAGCAAACTCAATTGATTGGGACCAAGTCTTTGTTGGAACCAATCTAATAGGAATACCAATTTTATTTTCTAATAGAGGGAAAAAGTCTGCTGTCATTCCAATATGTTTACCATTGACCAACTTTTCATAAGGCATCCAATCGGGGTCAATACACATGGTAATCTCTTTTTTCTCTAATAAATAAGCTTTTTGTTTTTTTGTTAAAACTAGTTGAGAGTTTGTATCCGTTTCATTTACAAACAGTAAATCTTCTGTTTGTAACTCTTTATTTAAGAGATTTTGTTCCTTAAAATTTGTGATTGTATCGCTCAGTACATTTTTATCGATAAATCCTATAGGATAAACTTTTGGCATCATCAGTTTTTGTGTCTCTATAGCTTCAAATTGTAACGCCTCTTTTGATTTATGCTTTGAATACTTCTCATAAATCAAACCAACAATTTTTTCTTTATTATCTAAAGCATATTCCCATCCAAGATTACTTGCTTGAATAAATTTTTGTACTACTTCTTTTTGTTTTATCGCTTTTTCTTTAGAGGTAAAAAGATTAACGCCCAAACCGTAAACACCATAATTGATAGGGTCAATAATATTATAAGGAATTCGTTTTTGTTGTAGATAAAAAGGCTCATTGGAAATATAAGCTGTCATAGCATCAACACTACCATCAATAAACTCTTTAGCACTAAAACTATGTGGAACAGTTATATAAGATTCTGATGTTAGTTTAAATTTTTCTAACAACGTTCCTAGTGAGCTATGCTTTAACTCATTTGGGGCTGTCATAATCTTCTTACCTAAAAGGTCTTGTGGGGTAACAATGTTTTGTTTAGTAATAAATACTAAAGGAGATCGTTTAAAATAGTTAGCTAAAAAAACAAAAGGTCGTTTTTTGTCATAAGAGCGAATAAAAGATGCTGAATAGATACCAAAATCAACCTTTTGATTTAAAACATCTTCAACAACATTAACATTTGAATCAAACTCTTTAATAACTACATCTAAACCAGCCTCTTCATAAAAACCTAACTCTTTTGCAGCAATAAACCCAGCAAATTCAAACTGATATTTCCAATTTAATTGTAAGGAAACCTTTTGTAAATCTTTAGTAAAACTTAATGTCACTAAAAACACTAAAGTAATTATAATTTTTATCACTCAATACTCCACCCATAACATATCTACATAATAGCAAAAATTATATTATAGCTTTTCATATCTGTTTTTATATCGTGATACCATTGTATCATTACCTAAAAGTCCTCCTTGATGAATATATAAAATAGTCGGTTGTTCACTTTTTTTAAATATTTGCATATACTCTTCTAAAACAGTAAATCCAAGGGGGTCATAGAGTAAATCAAACTCAATTTTTGTCTCTTTTAATAATCTTATATACATTTCATAAAACTCTTTATAAAGTTTTCCAAAATGATACTTTCTTTTTCGTTGCAGTATCGTTGGATGAGAGGTTAATTCAAGTGAATTAAACTGTTTTTTTAAATACTCTTCGTTGCCAACACAAGCACACGTTAACACCTCAAAAGGTAAATATTTTTGTAAATAAAGTGCTGTTGTTCCCGTACCAGAAGGAAGAAAAACCTTTAGATTCGTGATATTTTTCTCTTTTGCCCAAAGTACTATCTCTTTAGCTAACACCTCAATACCGTACGCAGCCTCTTTTAACGCGCCACCTTCTGGAATAAACAAGGTCTGTGAGTTAAACTTTGTAGGCGTAAGCTCTTCATGAATTATCATGCCATTTTTTAATGCCGCTTCATAATTTCCTGCTGGATTTTGCTTTAAAAACGAAGCAATATGATCCACATAATAGTCAAACTGCCATCCTCTTAAGCGACATAAAACAGATAAGGAGTACATCGCATTTGATTGAGCGGAACCATGAGAAATCACACCTTTAACATTTGGAAACTCATTAACTAAATAGTAGTAGAATTTACGGGCTTTATTGCCTGAAAAGTCAACATCTAATAAATCATCACGTTTGACAAAGATGTTATACTCATTAAAATAAATTTTTTCAATGGGGGAATTAATATATTTCATTACATATTATACTATTCATTAACTATAATATATTACAATGACAAAAAATTATTAAAGAGTTTCAATGAATTTGTTAGAGTATATTGATAAAGGTGGAGTTATTGTTTATATATTAATTGTCCTAAACCTGATTGGGTTTACAATTATTATATGGAAATTTTTAACCATACCACGAAAAAATGCCATGGTAAAAAAAATACGTTCTAAAATCATCGCAGATAGTGCAGCAACCTTGACTGCACAAATAGAGTATGAAGTCAAAAAACTTGAAACTGGATTAACCTATATAAAGAACATCGCTTCAGTTGCTCCACTATTGGGACTACTTGGAACAGTCTATGGAGTACTTAAGGCTTTTGAGGCAATTACCCAAAATGGTTTGGGCGACCCTACTATTTTTTCACAAGGTATTTCAATAGCCCTCATTACAACTATTGCAGGTTTAATTGTAGCAATTCCACACCATATCGCTTATAACCACTTTATATCAATGATTGATGCCATTGAACTCAAAGCAAAAAAAGAGATTATTGACTGATGAAACGTCGTGAACCCTTAGGTGTTGACCTTACCCCTGTTATTGATGTGGTCTTTATCCTACTTATCTTTTTTATTGTAAGTTCTACTTTTAAAAAAGAGGAGTTAGCCCTCATGCTTGACTTGCCAAGTTCAGATGCCCAAGCAGTTGAAGTAAAAAAAGATGAAGTTTTTATTGAACTAAGCCCCAGTAAGTTAGCTATAAAAGGAATTGAAGTCTCCTTTGAATCATTAGAAGATAATCTAAAAGAGATAACGGATAAAAAAAAATCTGTGATAGTACGTATTGATAAAACAGTTCAATACGAAAGAGTGGTTAAGGTTTTGGATTTATTGCAGAAGTATAATTTAAATAATTTGGCTTTAATTACAGAAGAGAATAAGAATTAAGCAAAAGCTTAATTCTTATCAATCGAACATAAATCAGAATAAGCAACTTCTAATCTAGCGATCATTGCTTCTTGACCAGCTCGAAGCCATTTTCTTGGATCATAGTAGGATTTATTTGGTTTATCTTCCCCATCAGGGTTACCAATTTGTCCTTGTAAATAATCATGATTTTTAGCTTCAAAGCCTCGAACACCGTCCCAGAATGCCCATTGTGTATCGGTGTCAATATTCATTTTAATGACACCATAATCAATTGCTTCTCTGATTTCATGTAGTTCTGAACCTGAACCACCGTGGAATACAAAGTCAACTGGTTTAGCATCAGTACTGTGTTTTTCATTAATAAACTTTTGAGAGTTATCTAAGATTTTTGGGCTTAATACAACATTTCCTGGCTTGTATACTCCATGTACATTTCCAAATGAAGCAGCAACGGTAAAGTTTTCACCCACTTTTCCTAACTGCTCATAAGCGTAACATACCTCTTCTGGTTGAGTGTATAAAAGGGCATTATCAACATCAGAGTTATCAACACCATCTTCTTCTCCACCCGTGATACCAAGCTCTATTTCAATCATCATGTCAAGTTTATTCATTCGTTCAAAATACTCAACACACGTTCCAATGTTCTCTTCTAAAGACTCTTCACTTAAATCTAACATATGTGAAGTATAAAGTGGCTTTCCATGTTTTTCATAGAACGTTTCACCTGCAGTTAAAAGTCCATCAATCCAAGGTAAAAGTTTTCGTGCAGCATGGTCTGTATGTAAAATAACAGGTACCCCATAAGCTTCAGCCATAGTATGTACATGCATCGCACCAGAAATTCCACCTAAGGTTGCTGCATTTGCAGCTTTGAGCCCTTTTCCTGCAAAAAATCCAGCCCCTCCATTTGAAAACTGAATAATAATAGGTGAGTTAACTTTTGCGGCAACTTCTAACACTGCATTAACAGAATCTGTTCCTACAACATTAACTGCTGGGATTGCAAACTTGTTCTCTTTTGCATAAGCAAACAACTTCTTTGCTTCACTACCACTTAATACACCTGGTTTAACAATATCTAATACACCCACTTCATTCTCCCTATTTAATTACAATCTTAGCGTTTTTTCTTAACTTATTTGCTTGCCCCTTAATAAGCTTTGTATATTGCTCTTGGGTTAATGCTTGTTTGATTTTAGCTTTTACTTTATCATAAGTTAGTGTTTGTGAAGTCTCTTTATTTTCTAAATAGATAATATGGTATCCAAATTGTGTCTTAACTGGTGCTTTAGAGTATTCATCTTTTTTAAGTGCTGATGCAGCAGCTGAAAACTCTGGAACCATCTGTTTTGGAGAAAACTTCCCTAAATATCCACCTTTAGCTCCTGTTGGACCTGTTGAGTGTTTTTTTGCAAGCTCTTCAAAGGTTGGTTTTTTATTTTTTGCTTTATTTAACTTAGCAATTAAATCTTTTGCCTCTTGTTCAGTTTTAACTAAAATATGTCGTGCTTCTAACATATCACCTGTTTTAAATTGTGCTTTGTTTTTGTCATAATATGCTTTTATATCAGTTTCTGTTACTTTTACTTTTTTAAACTCTTGTTGCATCCATACTTCTAAAGCTAACTCTTCTTGTAATTTTTTCAATGCTGCTTTATATGCATCTAACTTATTTACACCACTGTTCATTGCTGCTTTTGTTAATAGCTTTTTTTCTACAAGTTGGTCTACAATTTTTGATTGAGTCTCTTTTGGTAAATTATCATAATTAATTTTTGGATTTCGTAATAGCGCTTTTACATCTTGTTTAGTAATATTTTCACCATCAACTGTCGCCACTACATTAGCTGCACTTAAACTTGAGGCTGCAATTGTTAAACTAGCAACTAAACTTAAAACTACTTTTCTCATTTTTTTCCTTTGATTTTTTTAGGCAATTTGCTTTCTCTTGCCCCTATTTTTTATCATGATATTCTATCTTTATTTTATTAATAAAGGGTTAACAACCATAACATAATCTTATTATCTTTTTATTTCCTCAAAAAGGCGCCATTTCTAAATAGAAAAAAAATAATTTTACAAAGTGCTGTTTTTAGCATAAATTAAGGATATAATACGTCACCTACCTTTAGATAAATTGGCTCTTTCTGTACAAATTTTGAAATTTAGCTTAAAAACTCTTTAAATTTTGGTAAAGTTATGTTATAATTGCGACCAAAATTAAACTTAACTTAAATTTAAGGGAACAAACGTATGAGAATTTTGATCATTGAAGATGAAATTACACTAAACAGAACACTACAAGAAGGTCTAACTGATTTTGGTTACCAAGTAGATGCAGCAGAGAACTATAAAGACGCAGAATATTTTATTGATATTAGAAATTATGACTTAGTTTTAACAGATTGGATGTTACCAGATGGTGATGGAATTGAACTATGTAAAATTGTTAAAAATAGAAGTTCACGAACTGCAGTTGTGATCATCTCTGCAAGAGATGATAAAGAATCAGAGATTGAAGCACTTAAATCGGGTGCAGATGATTACATTAAAAAACCATTTGATTTTGATATTTTATTAGCAAGAATTGAAGCAAGATTAAGATTTGGTGGAACAAACATCATTGAAATCGACGAATTATCAATTAACCCTGATGAAGAAAAAATCATTTACAATAACGAAGAGATTGAATTAAAAGGTAAACCTTTTGAAGTATTAACACACTTAGCACGACACAGAGACCAAATCGTTTCAAAAGAGCAATTATTAGATGCAATCTGGGAAGAGCCAGAGTTAGTAACACCAAACGTTATTGAAGTTGCAATTAATCAAATTAGACAAAAAATGGATAAACCATTAAATATCTCAACTATTGAGACTATTAGAAGAAGAGGTTACAGATTCTGTTTCCCTAATACAGACGAAGATTCAGCAGAATAATCTTACGAGTCATGAGAATGAACTCTAAAAGTAGCATTTATAAGCAATTTTATCAAAAGCTTATCTTTGCTACTTCAATCTTTATAATTACCATATCATTTATTTTTTACGGTTATACTAAAGCCACTATCTATGAAGAGATTCAAGAAGGACTGCTTTCTGATGCAAAACTGATTTATAAGATCTCTTTAGAATCAAAAATAGATCGTACTGACTTTAATGTTATTAATGGTTCAGGTATTGCAGTCGATATTGTGGAGCGTAAAAATATCAATGGTGTCACTTTTAATAATTTAAAAATTAATGACGACCACTTTATTGAGTTACTTTATCCATTTGATTTAAATAGTCATAAATTTATTAAAATTGTTAAAAATATTAACTCGTCTCGAGCCATGCTAAATAAGATTTTCAATAACCTCTTTTTACTCAGTCTTGGAGGATTGATTATGGTAATTCTTTATGCATTTACCGTTTCAAAATCACTTCTTAGACCAATTATTCAAATTACTGATAAATTATCAAATATGAATGAAAACTATTTAACACAAATTGATAAAAAGACACTTCCTTTGGAGTTTCACCCCTTAGCTGATTCTATTAATACATTAACCAATAAAATTCAAACCTATGTAAAGTTTCAAAAAGAGCTTTTTATTGGTACAGCACACGAGTTAAAAACACCACTAGCAGTAATGAAACTTAAAAACGAAGTTACATTAATGAAACAAAGAGAGCCTGAAAAATACCAAGATACTTTAAAACTAACCATTGGGCAAATCAATGATATGAATAAAATGATCTCTTCTATTTTAGATATTGGACGACAAGAAGGTGCCCAATTTGAAAAACCTGAAGAGATAGATTTAGTACAATTTTTACAACGTAAAGCAAATGATTATCGAATGTTAAGTGCTGAGAAAAAAATCACCATTACGTACTATTCAAATGTAAATAACTATACAACGCTTATTCAACCAACTATTTTAAACCAAATTATTCAAAACTTTGTGCAAAATGCAATTAAATTCACTCCAGCAGATAAATCAATAGCCATGCGACTTGAACGACAAAAAGAGTCAATAATTATCACTGTTACAGATGATGGTATTGGAATTGATGAAAATGTAGATCTGTTTGCTCCATTTAAACGGCAAGGTGAAGAGAGTGGTGCAGGACTGGGGTTATTCTTAGCAAAAAGTGCAGCAGATGCCTTAGGCGCTACAATTACCTTAAAAAATAGAACAGATGGTCATACGGGATGTGTAGGAACACTAACCCTACTTAACAACCCCACATGTGAACTTAAATAAGCTTTTAAAAAAGTGCGGCATGTTCGATCTTAGTACAGTGATTCTGTACTACTTTCATGCCCACATCAACTGCTTTTTGAGCAGCTTCATTATTAACAAGTCCTAATTGCGTCCAAACACAATCAACATCTCCTCGTTCAATTGCTGCATCAACCACCTGCCCAATCACTTCGGGCTTTCTAAAAATATCAACCATATCTACTTTACCTGGTATCTCTTTTAGTGAGCGATAAACTTTCTCTCCTAAGATTTCATCTCCTTTTGGATAGACAGGAATTATCGTAAAACCTACATTTTGTAAATAGTTTGCAACCCTATTACTGGCTTTTGATTCATCTGGTGAACACCCTATAATAGCAATCGTTTTCGTATTTTCAAAGATTTCTCTCATCTGCTGTGCATTTGAGTTTATCGTTGCAAATTCACACTCCATAAATCATCCTTTTATTTACTTTTATTATAATTCTTTAATTATCATAACAGCATTTAACAAAAAGAATTCTTATTTACAATCTTCTCATAAGTAAAATCTATTTTTATTTTATTCAAAAGCTTTACCTTTTGTAACGATAGAGATTGTTTATAAAAATATACATTTGTATTGATGACCATCAATGATATTTATAAACATTTACTTTATACTCAATTAAATAAAACTTAGGAGGTCTTTATGAGTTTATTACCAAAAGACGCAAAAAAAATAGAATTAGAAAATAGTACCGTAGATTTTTTTGAATATATTCAAGATGGATTAACATGTTACCAATTTGATACCTCAGAGTGTGGACCACCCGAACCTATGATAAATGCAATGGTAGGATTACAACTTTTAGATAATACTTCTAAACGACTTGTGATGATTAACCATAAAGTACCAGGTGCACTCTTTCCAAAGATTGAAGCAAATTTTGAATATGAATTAAGTGAAATAGTTGAAGAAGATAAAGTTAAAATAGTCTTTAAACCAAAATCAAGTGATACATCAAGTACAGATTTTTCAAATAATACGTGTGGATAAAAAATACCCATGATTTCTGTTTCACAGGATTTTGCTCCACCCTTTAAACTGATTTCTCCATACTTTATAATAGGATGTTTTATCTTTTTATTAACAAGTTTATTAACCTTATATATTGATGTTAATAACTTGTACCACTTGGATAGTTTTATTTTAAGTTGGGTTCATCTATTTTTATTGGGCTTTGTGATGATGGTAATCTTTGGAGCCATGGCACAACTCATTCCTGTAACGTTAGAAGTTGGGCATTTTAGTGTAGAATTTTATTATATCATTTGGCCACTACTCTTTATAGGAACACTCCTAATGGCAGTGGGTTTTTATGCAAACCCCTTATTATTACCCTATAGTGGCATTGTTGTTTTAATTGCTATGTTTATATTTTTAGCAGAAGTATTTTTAACCCTGTTAAAGGTAAAAAAACTCAATAATGTGATTAAAAGTTTGATTGTTTCTAATATTTTTTTATTTCTAGGTATTTGTGTAGGTATAGTTTTAGCATTAACCTATGCAGGAACCATTGAAACCAATATCCAAGCCCTACTAAAAGCTCATGTTTTTTTAGTTGTAGCTGGATACATTACCATTACTATTATGGCACTCTCTTTAGTTTTATTAGCCATGTTTGGACTTTCTCATAATTTTTCTCAAACACCTTTAAATATCGCTATTATTTTAATGTCTATTGGTGTTAGTTTTGTCTTTATTGCCAATATTATTGCTTTTGATATTTTAAACTATTTAGGCTATGCATTAGCGTTACTTTCAATGATTTTATATGGTTATCAAGTCTATTTGATTTATAGTACACGAGCGAGAAAAGAGAATGATACGTATGTCACCAATCTTTTTTATGCTATGGGAGCACTATGTATTGCAGTCTTTTCTTTAGTTATCTTTTTTTTAACCAATAAAGAGTCATGGCTATTATGTGGGGGATGGCTACTGTTTATGGGCTTTTTTAGTTTTGTTATTATTGGGCATTTATATAAAATTGTACCTTTTTTAGTTTGGTATGAACGTTTTTCTCCCTTAGTTGGGAAACAAAAAGTACCCATGTTAGCAGATATGGTTCCTGTTCGTGCTGCTAAATTTCAGTTTCGTTTTACCGCCCTAGGCGTTACACTTTGTGCAATTGGTTTACTATTGAGTATTAATATTTTATTCAAGGCAGGTGCTTCCTTTTTAATCATTGGAGCAATTTTTTTATTCAGAAATTTATTATATATGATAAGGTTTAAATAATGTATACAAAAGAAGAGATTTTTAAAGCAGTTTCTACGGTTAATGACCCTGAAGTAGGATTCAATCTAGTAGAAATGGGATTAATTTATGATGCCCAGTGTTCAGAAAGTGGAGACGTTACTGTTACAATGACCCTATCTACAAAAGCATGCCCTTTACACCAAATGATTGTAAACTGGGTTGAAGAAGCAGTATTACGAGAGCTTCCAAATGCACAAAATGCACAAGCGAATGTAGTTTGGGAACCAGCTTGGAATATTACTATGGCTGATGAGAATGTTAGAAAAGCATTAGCAGGAAATTAAAAAAA
>CAZIES010000026.1:0-7261 GCA_964538295.1 uncultured Arcobacter sp.
TAATGAGTCAAGTAATTTTAGTAGTTAATGTAAAAGTAAAAGAGGAGTTTGTCCAAGATGTGTATACGTACATGAAAGCACTTCATCAACTTACTCATGATTTTGATAAAGGGTGTATTCAGTATGATTTACATCGTGTAGTAGATACAGCCAATGAGTTTTGTTTTATTGAAACATGGGAAGACCAATCTGCACTGGATGCGCATATGGAAGCAAGCCATTACAAGAGTTTTAAAGCTTACGTTGATGATAAAGTAGAAGATGTAAAATTAACATTTTTAAATAAACATGAAATCTTGAAGCCAGATATGGATGAGTTAAAGGATATTGTTTAGGATATTAGTTCTGAAAAGAGTTTCATAGGAAGTTACTTCCCATGGAACTCTTTTGCATTGGCATTATCTACTACTTTGTTGGCAATCGTTTGGGTCTTGGTTGCTACATCTTGAGTATTTTGAGCAACTACAACATTTTGTTGGGTTTGCTGATCTAGTAAATTCACAGCATCATTAATTTGCTCAATTCCTGCCAATTGCTCTTTACTTGCACCCTCGACACTTTCAATAAGAGTAATCGTATCTAAAATATTGTTATTAAGGTTATTGTATCCTTCAATCATCTCATCAGAAATATTTTTTCCTTGATTTGCTTTATCGGTTGCATTTTCAACCAGTTTTTTTATTTCATTAGCTGCTTCAGCACTTCGGGTTGCAAGATTTCTAACCTCTTGGGCAACTACTGCAAATCCTTTACCTGCTTCTCCAGCTGTTGCTGCTTCTACTGCTGCATTAAGTGAGAGAATATTAGTTTGAAAGGCTATTTGATCAATAATAGTAATAGCCTCATGAATCGAACTTACCTCTTCGTTAATATCATTCATAGCTTGGGTTGTTTGGTTTGCTAGAGCTTGACCTTGATTTACAGATTGGGTGAGGTTGTCTGCCTTGTTTGCCATTTTGATAACATTTTCTGTGTTATCTGAAATATTACTAGTTATTTGTTCTAGTGAAGCAGCCGTCTCTTCTAAACTTGTAGCAGCTTCAGTTGAAGATTGGTTAAGTTTAGCCACGTCATTAAGAAGTAAATCAGAACTATCTTTTAAAATCATACCATTTTTTTTATTTTCAACTAACATTGCTGTGATGGCATCACCTAAAGAGTTAACGCCATTAGCAAGTTGTAAGAGGTGTTCTTTAATATTTTTAGTATCTACTTTATCAAGATAGTTATAGTGTGAGTATTGTTCAAGGATATTTAAAACATTTTCAATATTAGTCTCCATAGTATTTCCCATGGTATTAAGGAGTTTTGTTAACTCCATTAATGCTGGATTTGAACTTGTTGTTGTTACCCTTTGGCATAAATCTCCTTGCTCAAACTCGCTAAGTACCTGTATCGTATCTTGGATAACTTTTTTATCATCTTCAATGGCTTGTTGACTTTTGAGAATATTTTCATTAATGATTTTTGACATAATACCAATCTCATCTTTAGAGTCATCGCACAGTAAGTTAACATCAGATTTTTCTCGATTAATATAGCTAAAAAAATCAAGCAGACCACTTTGGAACTTTTGAATGGGTTTGACAATAAATTTTTTAGCAATAAGGATAATAATAAATCCAATAATAATAGAAAAAATAAGTGTACCGATAATAATTTTTGTAATACTTGCATAAATTTTTTCATTAGCAGTTTTTTGCATATGCTCTATTTTATTTTCAATAGCATCAACATATCCACCTGTTCCAACTATCCAGTCCCACTCTTTAAAGTATTGAACATAAGCAAGCTTCGGTTGGGGTTTGGTGTGATTTGGTTTTTTCCATAAGTATTTAACTAAGCCACCCTCTTTTTTCTCTTTTGCTATTTTGACAATCTCTTTAAAAACAAATACTCCCTTTTTATCTTGAACGTCTTTTAGGTTTTTACCAATTAATGAATCTTCTGCTCCATGGGTTAAGACCATATAATTGGAGTCATTTATCCAAAAGTAGCCATTTTTACCATATTTGATTTCATGAATAGCTCTAAGTGCTTCTTTTTGAAGCCGTGAGGTTACATCATCTAAATAAGCCCCTGTTCCAATAATCCAGTTAAAAGGTTTAAAAACTTTTACTGTTGAAGTTTTCTCAATATCTTTTTTTGCACTTGGTGAGTAGAAAGTATATTGGATATAGGCTTTATCTTTTCCGTTAGCTTTTAGGGCATCAACTCCTAACTGTACAAAAGGAACTTTTGGAGTATTTTTAAACAGCTTGTTATTAAGTTGTGGTTTGATGGGGTGCATTACCATTTTATACTCAAAGTCATTTACCCAAAAGTATCCACTCTTTCCATATCGTGTGGCTTCAATGGTCTCTTTAATGAGCTGTTTTAATGAATCTTCATCCATTTTATCTTTGTAAAGTTCATACTGTTTATTAATAATACTAAAAAGAAAATTGGTTTGTTCATCTATATAAGATTTAACTTCGTTTTTTATCTGTTCTTTAGAGGTTCTTTTTTGGTAAGTTTCTATGGTTTTAATAGCAACAGTAATATAGTTTTGAAGCTCCTGTTCTTTGTTTTTGTAAGCCTCTTTTTTATAGGAATCAATATTCTCTTGACTTAAAGTATTAATACTAAGAATAGATTCAAGGGTAATAGCTGTAGCAACTAAAAAGATGGTTGTGAAGACAATCACAAGCACTTTTGTCTGAAATGAAAAGTTTTTCATTGGGAATTTCCTTTAAATGAATAAGGTAAAAAATTATTTACTATATATTATAATAACTTATATTTAATGAAAATTAAATATAAGGTAAATGAAAGTAAATAACCTAGTTTACGGATTTATTTAGTATTTTTTTAGAAAAGTATAAAAAGGTTTATAAATTTTTTGGACAATTATATGGTGAAATTATTTTTTACTTTTTCGAGTAAAAGAGAGATATCTTCTTTTTCTTCAAATGAAAAATCTTTATAGGTTGTTGCTAAAAGTTTTTCAGAGATTTTATCGACTAAGGGCTTTGTATCAAGTCCTTTTTGAGTGAGTCTTATCATTGTACTTCGACTATCATTTTCATTTTTAAATTTCTCGATGAGCTCCATTTTGACTAACTTATTGACTAAGGCGGTAACGGTTGATTTATCTTTGTTTATGGATGAGGTGATTTTATTCATAGTAACACCTGCTTCATTTTGATAAAGCACGATTAAAATATCACCATGGGAGGGCGCAAGTCCCTCTAGGTTATATTTTTTAAGCTCTTCAATAATAAGTCTGTTTGCACTATTGTGAATATTTGCAATGGTTGCAATAATTGCATTGGTATTTGCCATAAACTTTAAATCCTCGTAAACTGTTGATAGTATGATAGCAAACTAAAATTAAAACTTACCGTTACTGTTTGCCCATTTTTCTTGACTTGGTATCTCTTCAATTGTATCCCAATGCTCTACGATTTTGCCATTTTCTACTCTAAATAGGTCATAAAATGAGTGAGGCTTTCCATGCCATGAACCTTCACTTACTGTTAATACAAAATTACCCTCACCTAAGATTTTATGAGTTTTATTATAAATAAACATATCATTTTGGCTTGTCAGGTATTCAATTGCTTCACCTAGTCCTGCTAAACCATCTTTTACATGTGGGTTATGTTGGTCATACTGTTCTGTTGAGATATACTTAGTGATTTTTTGTGGAGCTTTTCCAAAGAATACATCATTGAGAAAATTTTGTACAAGCGTTTTATTCTCTTGGGTTTTATCTAGGTCTTTAATTTGTGTTGGTCCATCAATTTGGCTTCGTCCACTGGCTGTTTTTTCTACGATTTCTTGGAGATTATCCCAATGTTCTACGATTTTACCCTCTTCAAATCTAAAAATATCAAAACCAATTTTTGGTCCAAAGAAGTTATATTGAGTGTGGGTAAAGACATACTCACCATCTTGAAATGCTCTTACGATTTTTGCTTTGGCACTTCCTTTAGGCAGCTGTGCCATTACTTCACCAAAACCAGCTAAACCATCTTTTACTGCTAAGTTATGTTGAATATATTTGTTTGGATTAATGTATCTTACAGGTTTTGGGTCACCTGTTTCAATTGAAGTTAATAGTTGTACTACTTTCTCTTTGTTGCTAATCATTGTTGTTTCCTTTTGGGTTGTTTGGTTAAATGCACATCCTGCAAAAACGGTTACTGCTAAAAGTGAGGCTAATACGGTTTTAGTATTAATAAATCTCATAGTTTTCCTTTTAATAGTTTGATGTCAAACTAAATATATGTTGGAATTATAGTTTGATATCAAACCAATGTCAAGACTTTTTGAAAATAATTTTAAAATTTCTTGACAAATAAAAATTATTCTATTATACTTCGATAAGTATCAAACTATAAATAAGTAAAGAGTTGAAATGGAATCAAAAGAGTTAGCCAAAATATTTAAAGCATTATCCAATGAGAATAGATTAGAAATCTATAAAGAGATAGCCAAGCAAGAGAATATTGACTATGAACAAAAATGTGAATGCTCTATTTCTGATATTCTTTCTTGTCTAAAAATAGGAGCGCCTACTATCTCCCATCATTTAAAAGAGTTAGCCAATGCCAATTTAATTACTACTGAAAAGAATGGAAAGTTTTTAATGGCGCATATTAATAAAGAGACATTAGAAAAAATCAAAGGTTTTATCGATTTAAATTAAAATTAGCACGAAGCGAACGTACTTTTTTTTACTTATATAGTTTGATACTTATCGAAATGTAAAAGGAATAACATGTCAAAACGGTATGAAAATAGTGAAAAAGTTTATAAAGTAAAAGCAAAGGAGGCATTTTCATTAATCAAAACAATGATTAAAGAGAAGTCAAAAGATGCAAAACCAAAAAGTACCTTGGATATCCCTGTAAACTACTTAAAAACAGTCAATTTAGAAAATATGGAAGATTATAGTGTGGTTCGTTTTGGACACTCTACCTTGCTGTTTAAAATTGAAAATGAGTTTATTTTAACTGATCCTGTTTTTTCAAAACGTGCTTCACCCTTTTCTTTTATGGGACCAAAACGTTTTCATGATAACCCTATGAGTATAGAAGAGTTACCTTTTATAGATTCAGTGATTATCTCCCACGACCATTATGACCACTTGGATAAACAAAGTATAAAACAACTTAAAAATAAAGTGGGCACTTTTTATACCACCTTAGAAGTGGGGAAACATTTAATGAAGTTTGGTGTTGTACGACGTAAAATCGTTGAACTTGATTGGTGGCAAAGTAAACAAAAAGGCAAAATAGAGTTTGTCTGTACCCCTGCGCAACACTTTTCTGGGCGAACTCTTTTAGATAGGGATAAGACTCTATGGTCATCATGGGTAATAAAAGCACCAAAAGGAAAGTTCTATTTTGGTGCCGATGGAGGTTATTTTCAAGGCTTTAAAGAGATTGCTTTTAATCATGGTCCATTTGATATGACGTTTCTTGAAGTGGGTGCGTATAATAAAAAGTGGCGAGATATTCACATGATGCCCGAAGATTCTATTCAAGCTCACAAAGACCTCAAAGGAAAAGTGATGTTTCCTGTGCATAATGGAACTTTTGATTTATCTTTGCATGCCTGGTATGAACCTTTTGAAAAAATCAGTCTTTTAGCCAAACAAAAGAAGATAGATATTCGATTTCCAAAAATGGGTGAAATCATTTCATTGATTCATCATACACAAACAAAACCATGGTGGAATCAATTAAGAGAGGAGTCTTCTGAACTTTAATGATGAGTTGTACAGTACCATGCGGTTAAGTTACTTGGATTAAAACCTTTTTTTGTATAAAATCTTTTTGCATTGGTGTTGTCATTATCGCAAACCAGTTGTAAACGTGCTAATTGGTGTTGTCTCGCATAACTAACAAGCGCTTCAAAGAGCAAGCTTCCTATTTTTTGATTGTGAAATGTTTCATCAATGACAAAATCTTCTATAAGTCCAACTTTTTCTCCCATAACTGTTGAAACTAAAGTCTGTACAGTCACCATCCCCACTACTCTTTTTTTAATTCTTGCAATAAGAATCAGTGCATGGGGTGTTTCTAATAGGAGTTCCAATCCCTTTTGATGTTTTGTTGCATCAAAGTTAAAATCTTTTTCAATGGAAAAAAGGTGTTGTAATAAACAAATGAGTTGAGGAATATCTTGTTTGGTTGCTTTTGTAATTTCAACGCTATTATGAGCCATGAAACTTTCCTTGTTAACTTTTAGTTTGGTGAATCATTGGGGCATAAGCTTTGGTGCTGACGTTGACTTTGTGCCCTATTTCTAAACTTGCTGCTTCATCACTACTAATCACCACTTCAACCAACTGTTGACCAATTGCCACAATAGCAATGTTTATAACATCAGCTTTGATAATCTCTAAAAGTTCCCCCTCAAAAGAGAACTTAGCACTTCCTTGGGTTTTTAGTAAGACCTCTTTTGCTTTGCCATCATTGATAACTTTACCGTGTTCTAAAACAATCACCCGATTTGATAAACGGTAGATTTCACTTGGATCGTGGCTTACCATAATTGTTGTGGTATTAAACTCTTTATGTAGGGTTAAAATCTCATTTTGTAGTTTGGTTCGCATGATTGGATCAAGAGCACTTAAAGGCTCATCCATGAGTAGCAGTTTGGGTCGGTTCATCATAGCTCGACACAGGCTTACTCGTTGTTGTTGTCCCCCACTTAGGGTGTTTGGCATACGGTTTTGAAGCTCTTCAAGTTCAGTGAGTTGGAGTAGCTTTAAAGCGAGTTTTTTATCACTGTTTACATATAAAAGGTTTTCTAAAACACTCATATTAGTAAACAAAGCATAATCTTGGAATACAAATCCAATTTGTCGTTTTTGTACAGGAAGATTGATTTTTTTATCGAGCCAAATTTGCTCACCTACACTGATGTTCCCTTTGGTTTTTTCTAATCCTGCAAGGATACGAAGTAGTGTGGTTTTCCCACTTCCACTTTTACCACTAAGTGCCACAAAGTCACCCTCTTTGATTTGTAAATCAACATCTAAATGCATTACTCCATGAACCCCATGTAAGGGTTTTTTTATATCTATATTTATCATGATTTTTCTTTTTGCATTTTGTTAACATGACAATATTGCTGAATAGGACATTCCTCACATTTAGGATTTTTTGGTAAACAAATTGTTTGTCCAAAGCTAACCAGGGTAAAGTTTAAGCTGTTCCAAAACGCTTTTGGAACTTTTTCGCACAACATTGTAAAGGTCTCTTTT
>CAZIES010000026.1:7361-23299 GCA_964538295.1 uncultured Arcobacter sp.
ATATTGTTTTCCAGTATCTTTAAAATCTCTAAAAATGTTTTTGTTGTCATTGTTTCCCTTTAAATTCCAAACTTTTTATTGAGTCTGCCATTGGTGATATAAACACTTAGTAATACTATAAAACTAATGAGTATCATAATAGCACTGTAGATATGGGCACTGCTATAATCAAGTATCTCTACCATTTCGTAAATTGCAACAGAAGCTACTTTCGTCTCCCCTGGAATACTTCCTCCTACCATCAATACAACCCCAAATTCACCCACTGTGTGGGCAAAGGTGATAATCAGTGCGGTAATGAGTGAAGGTTTGATATTAGGAAGTGCCACTTTAAAAAGCGTGGTAAGTTTGCTTTTGCCACTAATATAACTGGCCTCTAACATGTTTTTATTGATATTTTCAAAGCCACTTTGTAAAGGTTGTACCATAAAAGGCAAACTATAAAAACAGCTGGCAATCACAAGTCCCGTGAAACTAAACACCAGTTTGACCCCAAATGTCTCTTCAAAAAAAGCACCTAAAGGTGAGTTATAAGATAATGCCCAAAGCAGATAAAACCCTAACACTGAAGGAGGCAAAACAATAGGCAGTGCCGTAATGGCTTCAAGTACAGGTTTCATTTTTGAGCGAGTTTGTGACAGATACCAAGCCAATGGAAGACTAAGAATAAACAAAATCACTGTTGTTACAAAAGCGAGTTTAAAAGAGAGTAAAAAAGGAGTAAACTCCATAGTCTTAAGCATTTCAATCATGAAGCACCTCTAAAATTGAGATATCACTGGATTTGATAAAGACTGATAATTCATCCTCTTCTTTTAACTTCATATGCTTAAAGGATTCAAGGGTAATGATACTCTCTAAAACAATATCTTGGATAGTGATTTTTAAATTACACAGCAGTTTACCACACTCAATATGGGTGAGTTTTCCTTGAAAGGTATTGGAAAAACTGGTTAAGCCTTGAAAATCTTTAGCAATAGAGACATGGGTAGGCTTAACTATTAAATTAACGTTGGTACCTTCTTGAATATTTGAAAGTTCAAGACTCATCATTTTTATTGGTGTTTTGTTAAACTCAAAACTTACAATATGCAAGCTATCTACATTTTCTATTTGTGTGACGGTTGCAGGAATTTTATTCATTGATTTGGTACCCGTATTGTTTAAAAATTGTTTGGGCTTCAGTGCTTAAAATAAAGTCATAAAAGTTTTGAACCGCTGGGTTATTTTTAGCAGATTTGAGTTTGACCATCCCTTGCTCAATTGGTGTGTAAAACTTAGTATCAATGGTTGCCCAATGAATGTTCTCTTTAAAGTGTTTCATTTTTGGACTATAAAGTGATGACTTCGCAATAATCCCAATGTCTGCAGCAATAAGGGCATAACTAACCGTTTGAGAAATAGACTCTCCATAAACAAATTTGCTAATTAAGGTATCTAAAATTTTTGCTTTTGCTAAGGCTTCAAAAGCAGCTACTCCATAAGGGGCAGTTTTAGGGTTAGCAATGGCAATTTTTTTGATGTCATCTTTTAATAAGATTGCTATACTTGAACTAAAGTTACGTGGTTTTCGACTTAAAAATGCTAGTGAGCCTTTAGCATAAACAATAGGTTTATCTAATGCTAGACTCTTTTTATATAAGGTATTAGGGTATTTCATATTGGCACTTAAAAAAAGATCATAAGGTGCGCCGTTACTAATCTTAGCAAAGAGTTTTCCACTACTTCCTAAAATAACTCTAACTTTTGTATTGGGGTAGTGTTTATTAAAAGCTTTTTTTAAATCTTCAAAGGCATAACTCACATTGGCTGCAGCTGCAATGGTAAGGGTATTGGCAAAAAGAGTTAGGGGTAAAAGAGATAAAATTAAAAGGAGTCGTCTCATTGTTGTTCCTAAATAATATTGATATTGTATGCTTTAAAAGAAGCATAAATAGTATCGTTGGGTTTTAGTTGCAGTTTTTGACAACTAGCAGTGGTGATTTTGGCGTGGATTTTGTCCTTATCACAATTAATCGTTATATTACTATTAATACCATCATCGTGAATTGACGCAATGGTTCCTAATAACAAATTTCGTGCACTATTGGTTGCAACATCACGTGTTAATACGATATTACTGGTTTCGATTAAAAACTGTACTTCATCATCACATTTTAATTGTTTTGTTTGAACAAACTTTTCACTCTCAATACAGGTGAGCTCTTGCCCACAGGCTAACGCAATGGTAATCTCATAGTTATTATTGATTTGATTCATTGTTGTGATGTTTCCATTGAGTCTACTAAAGACAGGTTCTTCACTATTTTCATCAACGATTCGTTCATTAAACGCATTTTTAAGGGTATGAAAATAGTTTTTATGTAGGCTCTCAATTTCCAAGAATGCTTGTATAAGCTCTTTTGCATGGGAAGTTATAACCGTACCACCGCCACCTTTTCCACCTGTTACTTTGGTGACTAAAGGTTTATTGGAGAGTTTGTTCATAATATCAACGCTATCCCATGCCGCTTTATAACTCATCTTCATCTGTTTCGCTGCTTTTGAGATAGAACCGTGCAATTGGATATTTTGTAAAAGTTCAACACGACCTCGTCCAATAAAGTTGCGATTGTTTTTTTTAATCCAAATATTTCCATCTACATCAAAAAGATTGTTTGTTAATTCATTCATAAGCGTAATATATCAAAATATATAACGCTTTGTCAAGGATTGATTTTTCGGTTCTTCTAAAACATTTTTGATATAATTATTGCTAAAGGAAGATAATGCAATTAACAATGTTAAATGATTATTTACAACGATTAGATATGCGCTCTGTTAAGACTTTAGAAGATATTACACAGCTTATTCAAGCCCATGAAAGAGTTTTTGCTTTTTCTAGTCTAAAGGTTTTACTAAACGAAGAGATCTCTTTAGAACTTGAAAGCATTTATGACAATCTTGTTGTGAAGAAAAGGGGTGGCTACTGTTTTGAGCACAATAAGCTTATGTATGAGGCTCTAAAAGCGCTCGGGTTTGATGTAGCGTTTTATTTAGCACGGGTGATTAATAATCTGCAAACAGATGTTCCTCAAACGCACCGTTTTACTCTTTTGAATTTTCAAGGTGAACGTTATTTGATTGATGTGGGTATTGGTTTTCGCTCCCCTAATGTACCTGTAAAGTTTAGTGATGAAGCAACTTATAGTCACTTAGGTATCTCTTATAAAATTATCTCAAATGAAGACGGTACCTATAACTTAGCTCTTTTAGAAAAAGAGCAGTGGTTTAAGGCTACAAAATTTGACCTACACCCTTGTTATGAAGTTGACTTTGAAATGGGACATTTTTATTCCCATAAAAATCCTTGTGCAGTCTTTGTGAATAATTTGGTCATTTCTCGTATTGATGAAAATTGTATCTACTCCTTACGAAATGCAGACTATATTAAAATCTATGAAAATGAGTTTATCAAAATCCCAATAGAGAGTGCTGAAAAGCTTGATGTCGTATTACGTGAAGATTTTAATGTCTCTTTCTCAAAAGAAGAAGTTGCTCTATTTTATAAAAAGTATGTACAAGAGAGATAATAATCTCTCTTGATATGACTATTTAAACCACATTCGTGAAAGTACTTTCTCTTTAGTTTTGATTTTATAAGAAAATAGACCCACAATATGCATGATAATTAATAGGGGTAAAATTTTTGTTAAAACAGCATGGGCTATTCCCATTGGAAAGTTTTTAAAACTACTGTAGATTTCTCCTTGAACTCCAAATATTGCCATTTCTCCTACTCCAGTTCCTTTAGCGAGTAAAATTCCTGTTATTGCTATGAGTAGTATCACCACATAGATTGCAATATGGTTAAAGGCTATCAGTTTTGCACGAAAAGAACTAACATTGAGTGCCTGTGGTTTGGGTGATTTTACTAATACGATAATACGTAGGATAGTTAATAAAGAGATAATTAGTCCTACAATAATGTGCATCTTAATGGAACTAAGCTTTTCAAGTGTGTTGGGTATTTCTGAAAGAATAAATGTACCTGTTATCAGAATAAGTGTGATTAAAAAACCATGTAAAGCATGCAATGCAATAGAACTATTTGAATATCTTGTTGTCATAATGAACTCCTTGTTGATACATAGAAGTATAAACAATGAAGTTCATCATAAAGTCAAGTGAAGTTAAATCAAGGTAAACAAATATTAGTCTCCTTGGTAGTTTGCTCCTTTTACTTTTCCATACGTTGTTAGATAAATATAGATAACTTGTTTACTTTTATCATTTATCGTGCTGTTCTTAAAGCTTGCTACCCACTCTTTTGAGATGATTCCTCTTTGGGTCATGTTAAGAAATTTTGCATCTTTCCAACTTTTATCGATTTTCTCTTTTTGTGCTAATTGCATAAGATGGTAGCTTGCATTTTTTTTAATGGTTGATTGACTGACATTGTGTGAATGACCAGCTCCAGCAAAGGCTTGTAGTGTTCCAAAGAGGAAGATAAACAGTAGTAGTGATTTTTTTAGTGCGATTCTCATAGTTTTCCTTTAGTTTAAATTGAATTTTTTCATTTGTTCGATTTCCATGTCTTCATGGATATGTTTATGGGTTTTTTTAGCAAAACCTAACTCATCGGGATCTTTTACATGCAAATAACCATGCAGTTGCATCAGCAGAAGTAAAAGACCTAAAAACATTAAAAAGTGGTTGGCTATTTTGCTATAACGTGTATATGCATCAAGTTTTCGTAAGAAAGTTAAAACAATAAGCATACCAATAAGAGCCAAAATTTGTCCCAACTCAACACCTACATTAAAAGAGATAATTCGAAGTAACATATCACTTCCTTGATCTCCTAGTGGTAGTTGTTGTAGTCGAGTTGAGAGTCCAAACCCGTGAATAAGTCCAAAGAGTAAAACCATCATCAGAATATTGGGTGATTTTTTCATTCCAAAATAGTTTTGAAAACCTTGGTTATTATCAAAGGCTTTATAAATAACACTCAGAGCGATAACTGCATCGATTAGGTAATAGTTTGCTTTGATTCCCAGAAAGGTTGCAAAGATAAGGGTGATTGAGTGACCAATAGTAAAAATAGTCACAAACTTTACAATGTCCTTTGTATTGGTTAAAAAGAAAATCACTCCAAATAAAAAGAGTAGATGATCATACCCACTTAACATATGTGTGGCACCAAGCCAGATGTATTGGAGGTTTCCTCCATTGAGCATTGCCGCTTTATCTGCTTCTGAAATACCATGGGCATAGGCAACAGAAGCAGTCAATAAAAATGCGACAATTAAAAATAGTTTTTTCATAATTGTCCTTGTAATAAAATGGTTTAAATTGTGTTAAGTTAAGGAGTTAGCTAATGGGAGGACGAAAGATTGTATTTTTTATAGATTCAGGTATATGTTGATTTAAAACGAAAAAAGTATCCATTTTAAAATCAGCCTCTTCTTTTATTTTTTCCAAACAGCAAAAGAGTGTAAGAGAAGTCTCTCCATGGCTGTGTTCATGAACATGTTGTGCGGTTTGGAAATGACTATGTTCATGGGTATGAAGCTCATTACTGTTATAGGAGTGTTGACCTAAAGTTGTACAAAAGGCAACAAAAAGAGCGATGGCTAATAGGTATTTCATTTTATAAGGTAACCCCAAACTTTTCTAAAACAGTTATCATAATAAAGTATGCAATCACTGTTAATACAATCGCAAAAAAGAGACTTCCATAAAAATTAACCCCCAGTTTTAAAAACAGGGGTAAGGCAATAAAAAGTACCAGTGAGGGAATAACTAACCAAAAGATACTGTAGGAAAGTTTGGTGATTTTTTCTACACTTCCTGTATCAATATAAAGCCATACAAAAGCTAATACAGAAATAAGGGGAATTGAGGCTAAAACAGCTCCTAAGAGAGAACTTCGTTTGGAAAGTTCACTAATAAGTACAATAATAACTGCGGATAAAACCACTTTGAGAACATAATACATCATACAATCCTTAGTGCAACGGTGCGTGTATTGGTATCATAGTTATATTCTAGCGTATAGTTATGAATATTGACAATATTTTTGATTATAAAAAGTCCAAATCCATAGCCCGTTGAGCTTTTATGACGTTTTGTTTTATCGATTTTCCATTGGTTTATCTCTTGTGAAATATCAACAGGTAAAGCATCGCCTTTATTGATAAAACTAATTCCCTCTGTATTGTCACATTTGATAGTGAGCTTTTTATCATCAGCGTATTTGAGGGCATTATCAATAAGGTTTTTTAAACATAAAATCCAAAACTCTTTATCGCCTATGAGTTGATATGAAGTTGGGTTAATAAGTTGAATATCACTCTCATTTGCCATCGCTCTTTTTTTCGCAACCTCTAAAATATCCACGAAGTTATGTTCTGTTTTATCAATCTTGTTTTGATAACTAATCAGGGCTTCAATTTGAGAAAACTCTTCAAGCTCACTGTTAATAGAGGATAAAATAGTCTGAAGTTTTTCATGACTTTGTGTTGAAGGTTCCATCTTTAAGTAGAACATCCCTTTAGCTATTGGCATCTTCATCTCATGCATAAAGATTTTATTGAACATCTCCCGTGTATCAAGGATATAGTGCAGTTTGGAGACGGCTTGGTTATAAGATTTAATAATTTGGGTTAACTCTTCATAGGTAGACTCTATTTGTAAGGGGCTTAAATCCCCTTTTTGTAGGTTCTTTAGTTTGTTAAAAAGCAGTGCTAAGGGTTTGAGTGACTTGGAGAGTTTGAGGTATAAAACCACTTGAAAGATAAGTAACAGTATAAAAACAGCATGGATTAAAAGCATGTTATTATCACTATGAATATCTTCTAAGTATATTTCTCCTTGGCTATTATAGATGTGTAAAATATTTTTATCATTGATTTGTATTTGTCTAAAGCCTCTTTTTTTATCACCTTTTTCAAAAACTGTCACTCCAGTGTGTTGTTGTGGTAGCGTAAAAAACTGTAAACTAAACATAGAAAGGGAACTCTCTAATATCGTTTGTTGATTAAGAAGCTGAGGTTGAATCACTGTAACGGCATTAAAGTAGCGAGCAGTATTATGCTCTTTTTGTTGGTGAATCTGTGAAATATAAAAAAAGACCCATAAAGCGATAATAAATGCAATAGAAAAAAGTAATAAGGCGTTGGTTTGAACCACAAGGGAGTTTTTTATTTTATTGAACAATACGGTACCCTCTTCCTCGTATGACGATAATAGATTTTTCATCACAAAATGCCTTTATTTTTTGACGAATCTTTGAAATAATCATCTCCAAGGATTTTCCCTCATTGGAGGTAATGGCAGGGGCACTGTATAGCAGCTGCTCTTTTGAGACCACATTTCCTTGATGTTTAATCAACTCTTGGCACACTTCAAACTCTGCTTGGGTTAAATATAGAGGCTGGTTTTTATATAAAACATCTTGAGCTTTTTCATCAATGGTAAAGGTTTTCTCTTTTGTCTCTTCTTGCTCATTTGTACGGCGTAAAAGACTAATAATTCTGGCATAAAGCTCATCGGGGTCATAGGGTTTAGGTAGATAATCATCTGCTCCTAATTGTAACCCTAAGACCTTATCGGCTACACTACCTCTTGCGCTTGAAATAATAATAGGAATCTTACTTTTTTGTCGAAAAAGTTTGCATACCTCAAGTCCATCCATACCCGGTAAGCCCAAATCAAGCAGTACTAAGTCATAGTGCTTTAAGTCCATCACAATGGCTTTAAAAGGGTCTTCTTCAATATGAGTATGAATATTACGTGTTTGTAAAAACTGTGTAATAAGTTGTGCAAATTCTAAATCATCTTCGATTAAAAGTACCGTCTTCATAACTTTCCTATTTTATTTCATAATATAGCTAACTTCATTTTTCCATGTAACGTGGCAAGACATACATGTATTTTGAAATACATTGAGCTCTTGCATTGCTTGGTTCCAATCTTTTTTGGCCACGGCTTTTTCAATAGCTAAAACATCTTCATCCATTTTTTTATCAAAATAGACAAGGCTTGACTTAAAGGCTTCGTGGTTTTGCTTCTCCATAATCACCCATGGTTTCTTTTTGGGTGCAGGATGAGTTCGTACAAAGTTAATACCACGATCAACTAATACTTTATTCATACCAATTATACCCTCTTGGATATTATTTAATGCCTTACCCATGGCTGCCATAAGTTGCACATAGGTAATATCCTCTTTTTTCATGGTTTTGATAAGTTCATCAGCATTGTTTGCTTGCGCAAAAAGCCCACTGCTTAAAGCAATACTTAGTCCAAATGTTAAAGCTGTTTTTTTACCTGTAAACAGGATTCCATTATATTTCATCATCTCTCTTCCTTTATTTGTGATAATGAAAGTATGAACAATGAAAGTCACCATTTTATAATGTGAAGTTAAACGAACCTAAACAGAATAGGTATAAGCTGTTTTAATGGTAAATAAATTTAATTGATAAGGCTATTATGATTGAAGATAATGGTGACTATGCAATGGAATCAAAAAGAGACTTTCTATGACAATTGAGGTACATTTTCTTTGTATAATCTTCTTGCTTAGGAGTTTATAATGGAAAGAAGAACAAAAACAAAAGAGTTATGGAATCATTTAGTTTATTATAAAGAGCTTCATAATATAGGACGTCCTGCATTTATATATTCTGAAAAGATTGATAAAATCTATACAAATAGACTTTTTTCTACTCACTTTGAACTCTCCCATGAAAAAATAAATCGACATTTTTCCTTACAACAATTTTTAAATCGACGTGAGTTTAAAACACTTTTTCATAATAATTTACAAGAAAAACAACAGCTTGTTATTAATGGACAAATGTATGATTGCCAGATTAATATGTTACAACCAAAGAGTGTTTACCTTGTGGAGTTTAATTAATAAAATTTAGCTTAGAGATAATATTGTGCTGCATAGAAAAGAATTTTGTACTGTTTAATCAAAATGAATAAAAGGCTGGATATAATTCTTTATAGATTTTGAATAAAACTATTTGGATATAACTAATGAAAAATGATGATGTGCAACTTGAACGTGTTGTTGAAAAACCGTTAACTATTTTTGGAAAACCTGTACGGGTTAAAAAACTGATACTTATAGCTTTTACGGGAATTTTTCTAGGCGTATTAGGCTACCTAGAAATCAATGCAATAGGTTGGCTTATATTTGCATTGTGTAATATAGCTTTGCTTATTTTTTCGGTGATGCTTATACAAAAAACGATTCTTTATTTTGGCGAGTACTCTATTGAAGCGAGTCCTTCAGGCGATATGTTTTTAACTAAACTTCATGGACATTGTACGAAGTGTGATGGGCATTTAAAGTTAGTGAAAAAACGTAAAGGACTTAATGAGTATATTACGTATATTCAATGTGATAAAAATGAAAAACATGTGTGGAATGCTCATGCAAATTTTGAAAAAAACGAAAAGAAATAGTCTCTCATGACTATTTGGTGACAATTGTTAGCTATATTAACAACCTCAAATCTCATGGGATTAATATCAAATTATAAAAGGGAAGCTTTCCGCTACTTCCCTTCTATAATTTTAAATGAGTGAATAACAGATGGTAAAAAAATTTCTACGCTCTTTTTTTATACTATTAGTACTTTCTACAACACTTTTTGCTAATGAAAAGAAAAATATATTAGTTTTTTTAGGTTATAACGCCTCCACTCCTGCTACGCAAAACTTTATAAAAGGGTTAGAAAAAATCAATGAAGAGAATCAAAACTTATTTGATTTTTATTTTGAGTACATTGATGAAGTCTCTATTCATAGTTCTTTGACACAAGATGAACTGATTAAATATTTTTTAAAAAAGTATTCCAATATCTCTTTTGATGGAATTTTAGTGGATTCCTCAATAGGAAGTTTACTCTTGCAATCTTATAAAGATATTTTTTTCCCAAATATTCCACAAGTTCATTTTAACGACTCCCATAATGGTGTTTTACAAAAATCAACAGATAATATTAAATTTGTAGGAACGGGCTTAAGTGTCGCTGCTCAAAAAACGTTAGAGCTTATTTTTAAACAAAATTTTTATACTAAGAAACTCTATATCATTCATGATGATATTTTTGATTCTCTTTATGTTAAAGAGTTTTTTTTAGAAGCTTTAAAACGTTATCCTACTATTAAAACTGAGTATCTAACACATGAGTATTCTTTAGAGGAGTTATCACAAAAAGTTTCCCATTTAGATAAAAATAGTGTTATTCTTTTTATTTTGCTTTTTAAAGATAAAGAGGGGAAACGGTTAGTTCCTGAAATGGCAATAGAAGCTCTTTCAGAAACAGCTAATAGGCCTATGTATGGTATTTTTAAACCAATGCTAGGGTTTGGGGTTGTTGGGGGTTATATGCTTGATAGTAGTTTAGTTTCTTATAACATGGTCAAGGAGCTTATGTACTATTTTAAACATCACCAGTTTCCAAAAAAGAGTGAGGAGACAATTAAACCCTTTGTTGATTATAAAATGCTTGAAAAATATGGTTTATTAAATAGCTACTTACCCAAAAATATTACAATAAAAAATCGTCCTATTCCTATTTGGGAGAGTCATTATCGTGAGACATTGTTAGTTTCAACTATCATTGTTGTTTTTGTACTTTTAATTATTTTGCTGATTGTATTAAATCGACGTTTACAAAGTGCCAATGCTAAACAATTATCCAATCAAAAACTACTTGTACAGCAGTCTCGAATGGCAGCCATGGGAGAGATGATAAATAACATCGCCCATCAATGGAGGCAACCACTCAATGAGATCAATTCAATTGTTATGGCTATGGATGCAGAGTTTTTAAAGAGTAAGCTTCAAAACAGAACAATAGAGAGTCGTTTTGTAGATATTGAAACCCAAACCCACTATATGTCAAGTACCATTGAAGATTTTAGAAATTTTTTTAAACCCAATAAAAACAAAGAGTGGTTTTATCTCAGTCAAGCCCTTGATGATACCATGCAAATTTCACATAAAATGTTAGATAATGAGGGTATTGAAATTGAGATAAATAAACTTAAAGATAGAGAGATTTTGGCATATCAAAGTGAATATGTACAAGTTTTATTAGCAGTGTTAAACAATGCCAAAGATGCTTTGCTTAGTACTTCTGTTAGTAATCCTAAGATTAAGATTACTATTGATGATACGTTAACTATTGAAGATAATGGTGGTGGTGTTGATGAAGTGGTACTTGAAAAACTTTTTGAACCTTATTTTACAACAAAACATAAAAGTAAAGGAACAGGTATTGGCTTGTATATGGTAAAAACCATTATTGAAGAGTCCATGAATGGTAAGGTAAAACTTGAAAATTATAATGGTGGAGTAAGAGTCACTATTGATGTGTAACAAAAAAGTAATGAAAAAGGAGTAGGATGTGTTATCTATTTTATATGTAGAAGATGAAATTGAAGTTAGAAATAACTACTGTTTTTTCTTACAAGAGGTTTTTGATGAGGTGTATGAAGCCACTGATGGAGAGGAAGCGTGGGAACTTTTCCTTGAACATCGACCTAAAATGCTTTTGGTTGATATTTCGATACCTAAATTAAATGGCTTGGATTTGATAAAAAGAATTCGTGATGAAAACCCTAATATTCCTATTACTATTCTTTCTGCACACTCTGATAAAGAGAATCTTTTAAGTGCAATTAAACTTAACTTAGTGGATTATTTAGTTAAGCCAGTTTCTCGTAGTGCTTTTAAACAAGCTGTTTTAGAGATGATAAATCGTTTAACAGAAGATAACCGTATACACCTTTGTGAAAATTATTATTGGGATTTAAGCACGTCTCGACTGTTTTGTGATACTGAAATTATCCTTCTAACCAAGAGTGAAGAGGCATTGCTAGAGCTTTTAACGAATAATAAAAACCGTATTTTTAAAGATTATGAAATCTATTCACATATTTGGGATGCTTATGAAAAGGAGTATAATAGTGGAAGTGTACGAAACTTAGTCAATAAGTTACGTAAACGAACCAGTCAAGAGATTATACAAAATATTTATGGTAGAGGCTATTGTCTTAATAGTTAGCTAGCAAGCTTATTAAGTATCCTGATGGTTAAAAGCTTTATAAATACTTTTATTTTGTGAAAAGATTTTATAGACTCTTTTTTTATAGGTAAACTCTAAATAGTTTGCATGTAACCAAAGCCGTTTTGCACCTGTTATTTCTTCTCTGATTTTATCATCTAAGGTTTTATTGAGATAGTTTTCCGCATATTTATCTTCTACTCCATAAATAGGATCACCGACAATACGATGACCTACTGAGTATAGATGTACTCTAATTTGATGCTGTCTTCCTGTAATAGGAATAGCTTCAACTAAGGTAATATCTTTTTTTTCGTTGTATTTTATGGGTTTAATGATAGTATGAGACGCTTTACCACTATCTCCTGCTTTCATTCGAACACCAATATTTTTTTTCTCTTTTTCTATACGTGAATCTATAGAAATCTCTTGTTCCATTTTGCCTTCTACAAGTGCTAAATAGGATTTTTTGTACGCTTTGTTTTCAAACATAGCACCCAGTTCATTGATGGCTTTTTCATGCAGACCTACTAAAAGTAGTCCAGAAGTCTCCGCATCAATACGATGAATTTGATTAGCATTTTCTCCAAAATGATACCGTATTTCATCCAGTAAGCTATAGGCAGTTTTTTTTGAGTTTGGATGAATCATAAGATTTGAAGGTTTATCAAATAGTGCAAAGTCACTAAAGGTAAGTAGGGGTTTAAGTCCTCTAGTATGCCCTTCAAACTGTGCAATGAAGATAGAAGACTCTTTTATAATATCTCCATTTTGATATGAACGATGATTTGAGTCAAAAATACGTCCGCGGCTTAACATACGTTGTGAAAAACTTATGGAAAGATTAATATCTTGTAAAAGAGCAATTTGTATTTTTTTTCCAATAGTAACAGGGTATTCTTTTAAGACAAACGGCAAAAACTTTTCCTTCATTATTTAAGTGCACGAATTTTAACAAAATTTTGCTTTTGTGGTAAAAATTTATTTATTATTGTAATTATTTTTCTTTTTTTTTATGAAAAAAAATATTAGTTTTTTGCACTGTTTTTTAGCTGATTTTTATTTATAAACAAAGTGTGAATCGGTATTGAGTTTGTGGTGTTTAGTAGTATGAAAATGACCTTTTTTTTTAAGAGTATCATTTTATTTCAAAAAATTACAAAACACTTTGAACTGCCCACTAATTCGAACTATTAAGAGATATTTTATAGTTAAATAATTAGAAAAATAACAAAAAAATATCAAAAATAATAAAGCACTTTATTTACACAAAAATTATTAAAAAGAGGCAAAACTTAATCAAAATTTTTGCCTTCATTGGATACTATATCAAACATAAATTAGAACAGATTTTTATAAAAAAGTTTATAAATATTGATAATAAGGGATACACAGATGGTTGAAAGATATGCCAGAGAAGAGATGACAAAGAACTGGACACAACATGCACGATATGCAGCATGGCTTGAAGTAGAAAAAGCAGCTGTAAAAGCGTGGAATAAATTGGGGCTTATCCCTGATGAAGATTGTAAAAAGATTGTTAAAAATGCTACGTTCTCAGTTGAAAGAATTGAAGAGATTGAAGCAATCACAAAGCATGATTTAATTGCTTTTAATACTTCAGTTGCAGAGAGTCTTGGAGAAGAGTCACGATGGTTCCACTATGGTATGACGTCATCAGACGCAGTTGATACGGGTGTTGCGTTACAAATGAGAGATTCATTAAAAATTATTATCAAAGATACAAAAATGTTAATGAAATCAATCAAAAAAAGAGCAAAAGAGCATAAATATACCCTAATGGTAGGACGAAGCCACGGTATTCATGGTGAGCCTATCACTTTTGGTTTGACACTTGCTGTTTGGTATGATGAAATGGCACGACACCTTAAAAATTTAAAGGAGACAATGAAAGTTATCTCTGTTGGTCAAATTTCTGGTGCGATGGGTAACTTTGCTCATGCTCCTTTAGAACTTGAAGAGTATGCAATGAAAGAGCTTGGTTTAAAACCAGAACCATGTTCAAACCAAGTTGTTCACAGAGATAGATATGCACGTCTTGCAACAGCTTTAGCACTTTTAGCTTCAACTATTGAAAAATTTGCAGTACAAGTGCGACACTTACAACGAACAGAAGTATACGAAGCAGAAGAGTACTTTGCAAAAGGTCAAAAAGGTTCTTCAGCAATGCCTCACAAAAGAAACCCAATCTTAACAGAAAACATTACAGGACTTGCGCGAATTATTCGAGGATATTGTATGCCAGCTATGGAAAATGTAGCATTATGGCATGAAAGAGATATTTCTCACTCATCAACTGAAAGATTCTGGTTACCAGATGCATTTATTACAACAAACTTCATGTTACACCGAATGAACAACGTTATTGCAAACTTAACAGTAATGCCTGAGAATATGATGAAAAACCTTAACCTTACTGGTGGATTAGTATTCTCTCAAAGAGTTTTACTAGAGCTTCCAAAAGCTGGTGTTTCACGAGAAGATGCCTACAAAATCGTTCAAAGAAATGCCATGAAAGTTTGGGCTGAAATTAAAGAGGGTAAAGCTACTGTTGATGAAAATGGTGAATCGTTATACCTTGGACATCTTTTAGCAGATGATGAGTTACGAAGTAAGTTATCAGAAGAGCAAATTAGAGAGTGTTTTAACTACGACTACTATACGAAAAATGTAAAAGCAATTTTCAAACGAGTATTTAAATAATTACATTAGATTTTACTAAAAGGCAACACAGATGGCAATCATGATACAAAAAAGAAATGGTCGAAAAGAAGTTTTAGATATTACCAAAATCCAAAAGATGACAGTTGAATCAACTGAAGGCTTAGATGGGGTAAGTCAAAGTGAATTAGAACTTGATGCGCAGATTAAATTTATTGATGGAATGAGTTCTTCTGATATTCAAGATGCACTCATTAAAACTGCAGTGGAGAAGATTGATATTGATGTTCCAAACTGGACGTTTGTTGCCGCACGTCTATTCTTGTTTGATCTTTACCATAAAGTAGGACGTGCTACTGGAGGAATTAAAGGTCAACCTTATTGCCACATGAAAGAGTATATCAAGGCGTGTCAAAACGAAGGTCGAATGATTCCTGGTCTTGAAGAGGGATACGATTTAGATGATTTAGATAAACACCTTGACCCTAGCCGAGATTATCAGTTTAACTACCTTGGGATTAAAACCCTTTACGATAGATACCTAATCAAAAACAAACAAGGTAACCCAATGGAGTTACCACAACATATGTTTATGGGTATTGCGATGTTCTTAGCACAACATGAAGAGGACAAACAAGCAAGAGCCAAAGAGTTCTATGATGTTGTCTCTAAATTTGAAGTAATGCTTGCAACACCAACACTTTCCAATGCACGAACAAACAGACACCAGTTATCATCGTGTTATATTGGTTCAAGTCCAGATAACATTGAAGGAATCTTTGATGGATACAAAGAGATGGCACTACTCTCTAAGTTTGGTGGTGGTATTGGTTGGGATTGGAATCAAATTAGGGCTCTAGGTGGAGTGATTGATGACCATAAAAGTGCTGCTGGTGGTACAGTACCATTTTTAAAAATCACCAATGATATTGCCTTAGCCGTTGACCAGTTAGGTACAAGAAAAGGGGCGATTGCAGTTTATGTTGAGCCATGGCATATGGATATTACAGACTTTATTGATTTAAAGAAAAACTCTGGAGAAGAGCGACGGCGAGCCCATGACTTGTTTCCTGCCCTGTGGATTACTGACCTTTTTATGGAAAGAATTATGGAAGATTCATACTGGACACTCTTTGACCCTTATGAAGTAAAAGATTTAAGTGAGCTTCATGGTGATGC
>CAZIES010000027.1:0-23092 GCA_964538295.1 uncultured Arcobacter sp.
CCAACAATATTTTGAATTCTATGTTTAGAAGCAAACTCTTCTGCTTCTTCATCTTTTAATTTGATATAAATCACTGTACCATTTGACTCTTTTGTGCATGGTGCTAAATCAAACTCGCCTGTTCCATCAGATGACCATTTGTATGCTGTCTCTTCACCTGCTTTTTTTGAAATTACATCAACATGTGAAGCTACCATAAATACAGAGTAAAAACCAACACCAAATTGACCAATAAGATTAGAATCTTTTTTAGCATCTCCTGTCATTGCTTCAACAAATGATTTTGTTCCTGATTTTGCAATTGTACCAATTGAAGCGATTAAATCTTCTTCATTCATACCAATACCATTATCAATAATTGTTAATGATTTATCTTCTTCATCAAAAGAGATATTAATTTCACCTGACCAATCTGCTGGAAGTTTAGACTTCATCTCATCGTCAGTTAATTTTAAATAGTTTAATTTATCAATAGCATCACTTGAATTTGATACTAATTCTCTTATAAAAATCTCTTTATTTGAGTATAAAGAGTGTGTCATTAAGTGTAGAAGTTGTCCTACTTCTGTTTGAAATTGATGTTTTGCCATTTCATTCTGTCCTTGTATTGGGAATGGTTAAATTGCTAACGCAATGTCTGCCATAAATTTCCCTATAAATTTTATTTTTCTAAGTGGAATTTTATCAAAACTTTATAAAACAAAGCTAAAGTTTTTAAGCATTTTAGCACTCTTTATTAAAAAGTGCTAATTTTGACTAAATAAATAGTAAACAAAAAAATTATATTATTACATCTGTAAAGGATTTATAATGAAAAAAGCTCTGTTTTCAATACATACACTCTATATTGTTTCAACACTAATTATTGTTGTTTTAGTTGGGTTAATAGGAGGAGTTGTCGATATTTTACAAACCCAAAATGTTATTGATGCAGCTTCTTCCTTAGGTTATCCTCTGTATTTTTTCACTCTTTTAGGAGTTTTTAAAATCTTAGGAGCTGTAGCACTTCTTTTACCTAATAGTTTTGAGAAAATACGACTGCTTGCCTATTTTGGATTTGCAGTGGATTTTATTTTTGCTTCTTTTTCTCACTACAGTATTAACGATACTATGGTTAATATTTTGGTTCCCCTTATCTTTTTAACGATTCTTAGTATCTCCTATTTTTTAGCTTTTACCAATAGTTTTTATAAAAGTAAAGTTACATCAAAAGAGTAGTTAGTTTAGATTGTATTACTTAGTTAAAAAAAAGATGAAAAACGATAGACTACACTAAATATATCGCGTATTAGAATAAGGATATTGATGAATAACGAAAACTTTTTAAATGATTTAGCAGAAGTCTATGAATACTTAGATGCACAAAAAACAAATATTAACAAATTTATTTCCTATTTAGAAAATGAAGAGTACGATAAACTGACCCTTATTGATGAATTTGCAAAGGAACTCAACCTAGAACTTAACAGTGATTTACGTTTTGCTTTAGTAACCAGACTTGTTAATTTACGTGATGACTCTTTGGTTCAGGTACTTAAGAAATGTGGGAAAAATGATGATGAGATTATCCATTTACAAGAAAAAGCCTACTGTTTTGTACGAGACTTTTGGCATGAAAAACATCTTAAAACGGTAGAGTATATTAAGCACAACAACTTACTCACTCCTTTTTATGCAGCTATTTTTGAAGGGGTTTACAAGGTTGGACTTAAAATGTCTTCATGGCAAAGTGTATGGACACAACATATTATCAACGGCATTAACAAAGAACTTCTTGAAAAGTTTGAAGGTGATTCAACAAAAGTTTATGAATACTTAGAAAACAACAGTCTATATGACTTAGGACACAATGAACTCATAGCAGATCGCTCTTATTCTGCTCTTGTTAAACAAGATAATGGAGAGTATAAATCACACTCATATATCAAAGCTTTTAAAGAACAGACCACACACGTTGTTGATGCTTTGGAAGATTTTGAAGAGAGTTTAATTGAACTAGAAGATGATATTTACGGTGAGAAATGGAACTATATTTTATATATTCAAACACTTATCAAAGCCTTTAGTGAAACTCAAGAACACAAACTTGTCTCTCGTTGGGCAGAAGTTGATAGGGTATGGATGAAAATCAAAGCACCTGTACAAATTGGTCATCCATTAGAGTATTATGAAGACCATTATAGAAAAGCTGTTGCTTTAGAGTGGGATATACGATTAACTAACCCAGAGTTTTCGCAAAATGACCATAGAGTTAATAAAATCAAATCCGCTTTTAGCAAGATTTTTGATAAAACATCGCAAACAAAAGAGTATAAAGCTATTTATGATTTCTCTTTAAAATCATTGGATAAAGTACAACTCTATATTGGTCGACCAGCGCTATTTTTTGGTGCTGAATTCAACGGTCTATTTTCAGCGCAAGTAGTACCTAATGACGAGATTGTTTCAAAAGAAGAGGGGAAAAAAATCTTTGCCTTTTCTGATGAGATTTTACAAACAAGCAGGGCAAAACCTTTCTTGAAACTCTCCCGTGAAATCTTTGGACAAGAATTACTTACTGAAGATAGAACATTTCTTTTCAATGAAACAGCATCTTGGCATCAAGTCTATGATATTTCAACCATTGGACATGAGTTTGGGCATATTTTATGGTGTGATGATGAAACAGAGAGTGTGATGAATAAAACAGGAAACTTTAAAAATATAGAAGAGTTCAAAGCAACAACTGGAGGACTTATCTCTTATATCCTTGATGTTGACGATGATGAGAACCATTTAGAACGACAAGTATTTATTGATGTAGTTAAACGAGCTGTGGGACTTATTGGATGGATGGAAGTTGATGAAGTACAACCTTACTACTGTGAAGGGCTTATTCATTTAAATGGTTTATTTGATACGCAGGTTCTATCATGGCAAGATGAAGTATTAAAAGTAGATTTAAGCAATGAAAAAATAAAAGCTCTTAAGCAGTGGTATATTGTCACTTACACTAGTTTAGCACAACACTATTTAGATAAAAAAGATGCCACAGAATTCTTAAATCAATATGCTACAAAAGAAGCGCAATACTTTATGCCTACAAATCCAACGATTAATGCTTTTGTAAAACACTACTTTAAACGTTATCAAGCAATTGGACAAGAGTTAGATACCGTTGATAAAAAAGAGAACTATATAAACTAAGAGGAGACTCTTAGTTTAATAAAGTATCTATTATGACAGCGTATAAAATTATCGTAAGAGGCAGAGTTCAAGGGGTTTACTACCGTAAAACTATTCAAGAAAAAGCAAAAAAGTATGGCTTTAGTGGCTATATTAAAAATCTCTCTAATGGAGATGTAGAGGTGGGTGTTATGTTAGATGCATGTAACTATGAAACCTTTATTAAAATACTTAAAGACGGATCACCCTACTCTTTAGTAAATAACTTAGATATTCAACAAACTAACGATTCCTTTAACGACTTTACGATTAAATACTAATGGACTCTATTTCTTCCACTACGTTTTGCAGTTTGTAAAGAAGTGCGTGCATTTACAACTAACTCTTCTTTTTGATTAATATCCGTAGGGATAACAGAACTTGTACCAATAGTTATGGTTAAAACATTTGAAGCAATAGAGTTATCATGGGGTATTTGCATATCATGCACTGCTTTAACACATTTTTGTGAAACAGTTTTTGGTTCATGGGTATTTGGTAAAAGAATAAAAAACTCATCTTTGTCAACACGTGCTACTAAATCACTGGGTCTGTTACATTGACTTACTAAAATATTTGCCACTAACTTTAGGCATTCATCCCCATCGGTACGACCATAAATATCACTAAAAGCTCTAAATTCATCTACATTTACTATCATCAAAGAGAGGGATTGTTTCTCTCTGATAGCGCGTTTGTACTCTTCATCAAAACGCTCTTCAAAATATTTTTTATTGGCAACATTGGTGAGTAAATCAATAGTTAATGAGGATTTGAGTTTTTCATTTTCACTTAAAATATCACTCTGAATTGGACTATTTTGATTTACTAATTTTCTATTAGCTTTATAATAAGTATACGTAAAGGTTATCACAAAAAAAACTAAAGCTAAAACAAGAGTTTGAAATAAAAACGAACTTTTATACTCTGCCATATTTGATTCATTAAAATAACTGCTTTGCATAAAGTAGGTTGTAAAGAAATAAGATAAAATAAAAATAAGTATAATCATTGAGAGGTTACAAAAAGTTATTTTGTTAAAACGCATCAATTTACCTTCACTATAATATAATCATAGTTTTACATTTTTTTAGTAAAAAAGAGTTAAAAAGATAATAAAAAAACTAATTTCCTATCACTAACGCATACAAAATCATCTCTTCATTTTCTAAAAATAGATTTACCTCTTCATCATAATATGCCCCAATACCACTACAACCAATACCTAAATAATTGGATGCTAAATATAACCGATGACCAATCACACCAGCTTTTTGATAAAGTGCTTGATAGTTCTTTGCTTTTGAGGTTAAAAAAAATGTTACTGCACTAGAAGCGCCTAACTCTTGCTCCAGACATAAATAGCCTGCTTTTTTCTGGAAATCACCCTCTTTTAAATAGCTTCCTTTAAAAAAAACCCCTAAAGGCATACCTTGTACACGATTAATCACACAATAGATTGAAACCTCTTCATCACAATCACTTGATATAGGTGCTTCTAAGCTTTTTAAAATTAACTCAAAGTCCTTTTTAGAAATAGCTTGTTTACTAAACTCTCGAATAGAACGTCTTTTAAGCATCGTCTCTTCAAAAACTGTTTTATTATATGAAAAGCAGTTTGTCTGCTTATTTGAAGAAGCCTCTTTCGTTAACAATGTTTGAGCATAAGCAAACTCTATGAGCTCATTTTGCTCAAATACACCACTTCCATCTACAAAATCTAACTGCATGGACAATACATTGCAACCTTGTGTTGTTGATTCAACTACACAAAAAGCTGATGTAAAAAACTCTTGTTTTTCAAAACCAAATATTTGATTTAATCTTTTTTTATCAAAATTATAATAAACATGGTAAGTTTTATCTTGCAAGTAACAACTCGCTTCTAAACTACCTAAAAGGTGACCAGCATCCAGTAAACAATAACGAAATGCTCTATTTTTATATTTCCAAGAAGAGCGATAATAGATACTTGAAATTAAAAAAATAAACCCCTCTTGTTTATAAGAAAAACCTAAATAAGATTCAACGCCATCATCTATGATTGAGTATAATAGTGTCACACTATTTGATTCAATTTCAAAATGATAAATGCCATCATTAAAACCATCCATATTACGCACTTGAAAATATATCTCATTAGGGAAAAGTGCACCAGCACTTGGGTTACTACGAAGAAAATACTCTCCTGTAGCATAGGACTTTTTTGCCGTTATTCCAGCACTTAACATAAGAAGCTTATGGTTAAGACAACTCTTCTTTAACTGAAATTTTTTGAACGTATTAGGGTATTTTTTAAATTGAGAAGGTTGATTATCCCAATCAAGACGATTAGGGTTTGAACGCACCGAAAAATACGAGTGCTTTGTACTGGCATGATAATCAAAAGGTTGCATAATTAATTTATCTACCTTTTGTCACATCAATACCTGGTTTTTCTGGGGTTCCAACATAATCATCAACAGTATCATTAGCATATTTAAAGTAGGTATAAATAGCACCAACAATTAAAATCAAAACAATGACTAATCGTATAGTGTTACTTTTTTCTTGAGACTCTTTTCCATCAAAGTCTTCAATATCTTCCATACTTGGTTCATCATCAAACTTAGGCATAATACAACTCCTATTGTCTATATAGAAATTGTATTACGATTGATTTAAGTCTTTACTATTTAATGAAAACTTATACTATTTTTTAAACCTAAATTAAAGAAACCATCAATTGATTTACTGCAACAGCAATCTCTTTAATATCTTTATTCTCCTTAGAAACAAAGGTATCAAGATTTGATTTGATTTTAAAGAATGTATCTTGTTCATTTTTAATATAGTTTTTAAAGGCCTCTTCTGGTTCTTCATTAACCCTTTGGAAATCAAGAACTCTTTGTGTATAGTGAACAACAATATACTCAATAAACTGTAAAACTTGATTTCGTAAAACTAAATCATTTTTTGTAATGACTTTAATTTTATTTAACGCAATGATTAATTCTAAAATAGAGAACTCATGAATTAAAGAGTAAAATAGAATAACTACATCTTTAAAAGAGTGATGAGTATTCTCTTTAATGACAATTGCCGCAACTGCAAATCTTAAATAATCAATCACTGCAAAGAATTGGTTAAACTCTGCGTCACCTTCGATTAAACTTTCTGGCATTTCACTGTGTACTTCTGAGAGATGTTCAAACAGTTCCTCTTTGTGGTCTAAAATATGTGAAGCATCTATTTGATTTCGTTTTAAATATTTTACCATCCATCGGGTACTTGAATAGAGTGTATACTCTAACTTATTAATCAACTTATATTGTAAATCAATATCCATATGATAATCTTGCATTAAGATTTTCTCTTTAATACTTCGTGCGCTAAAGAGTTCATAAACTACAAGATATGATTTTATTTTCAATAAAAACTTATCATTTCCTAACTTATCATAGTCACTAATAAAGGTTGAACCTTGGGCATTAATAATTAAGTCTGCAATCTTTGTTGCTATAATTTCACGTCTTAGTGGATGAGAAGCAATCTCATGTTGATATGCCCCAACAAATGACTTTGGAAAATATTTATAAAGGTATTTTGTTGCAAAAGCTTCATCTATAATTTCAGAATCTAAAAGAATTTTTCGTAAAAAGATTTTAGAGTATGATAAAACAGAACAAAGTACTGGTCGTACAATATAACCATTTAAATCTTGAACCTCTTTTATATTTTCATTTTTCGGAATATAAAAATCAACACGATTAAAGGCGACTAAATTATTCTCAAGTATCTCTATTGTACTTAAAAAATCATTTAAGTAAGAACGACTTAACCGTTCATCTCTTGAAATAATTAGGGCTTGGTTATAGTTACTTTGCAATACTAAATTAACAACTTGCTCCGTTAACCCATGCAGTGTTTTACTAGACTCTTCTTCATCTAAAATACCATGGTGACGAATCATATTAAGTAAGATTTTTAGATTTACTTCTCTATCAGAGGTATCAACACCACCTGCATTATCAATTCCATCAAGATTAATTTTTCCACCAGCCATTGCATACTCAATTCGCGCTTTTTGCGTAAATCCTAAGTTTCCACCTTCACTTACCACTCGAGCTCTTAATTCAGCAGCATTTACCCTAACAGCTTCATTTTGTTTATCCCCTATATCTAACGAGTTTTCATCACTAGCTTTTACATAAGTTCCAACTCCACCATTAAAAAGTAAATCAACATTAAGACAAAGTAATTTTTTACATAACTCTTCACCACTGACTATCTTCTCTTGACACCCTAACATTTTTCTTATTTCAGGCGTCAACTCAATAGCTTTTTCACTTCGAAGGAAAATACCTCCTCCTTTAGAGATGAGCTCTTGGTTGTACTCATTCCAACCTGATTTTTTAGCTTCAAATAGACGGACTCTCTCTTTATAAGCTGCATTTGTATCTGGGTTTGGATCAATAAATATCTCTTTATGTCCTAAAGCAGCAAGCAATTTAAACTTTGGTGATTCAATCATACCGTTACCAAAAACATCCCCATTCATTGAACCAATACCTACAACAGAAACCTCATCTTTATAAATATCTATTCCTTGTTCAATAAAAAATCGTTTTGTTGACATAATAGAACCACGGGCTGTAATTCCTAAATCTTTATGTCCATAACCATTTGAACCACCACTAGCAAACGCATCACCTAGCCAATAGCCACGAGATTTAGCCACATCATTTGCCACATCACTCATTGCTGCCGTTCCTTTATCCGCAGCCACAACAAAATAAGGATCATCTTCATCATAACAGACAATATTGTCAAGTTTAATAACCTCACCACCTGCCATATTATCAACAAGATCTAACATATTGCCAATATATTTTCTATAAATCTCTTCAAAATACTCTTTTGTTATCTCTTTTTTATCTTTATTAATAACAAAACCACCCTTCGAACCATCAGGAATAATAATCGAGTTTTTTCCCTCTTGGGTAATCATCAGTGATTTAACTTCTTGACGATAATCTTCATGTCGATCTGACCATCGTAAACCACCTCGTGAAATATTACTCATACGTAAGTGTATTCCATAAAATTCTGAGTTATAAATAAAGTTTTCTAAATTTGGTTGTAGACCTTTTAAATTTCTTCCAAACTCTTTAGTATGAATTTTAAAAGCAATTGATTCTTTATACAAATAGTAGTTAGTTCGCAAAATATTCTTAAGAAGTTCAAATAAGAGTTTTAAAATTTTATCATCAATAATTTCGGGAACAACTTTGATGCCATCCTCAATTTTTTTCTCTAATTTTTGAAGTTTACGCTCACGATCTTTAATCTCAGGCTTAAACTTCGTTTGAAAATATAAAATAAAGAGATCAGCAATAGGATGATGTGTGATAATTGTATTACGTATTGTCGAAGAGTTTAACGTTAATACAGCTTGATCTAAATACTCAATAAGTGCACGTAACAGCATAATGTGCCGAATAGAAAAGTTTTGTTCATAAATCAAAGAGTAAAGCTTACAATGAAACATATTATCATTTTTAAGGGTATCTGAAAGTACTGTTTCAATATTTTCCCGTGCTACTTCAATCTGCTTTGTATCTTCTAAAGAGAGATTAAAACGTGTAATATAAATAAGTTCATCATCTTTTGAGAGGTTATAGGTAACTTCATCAATAATAACAAATCCCATATCGTGTAAAATTGGTGTTATTTGTGATAAATATATCTGTTCTTTAGAGAAAATCTTAATAGATTTTAAATCATTATTTTCTAAAATGGAAGTTACTATTCCCTTGGTTTGTACTTCATCAAAATAAGAATCTGAAATATCTAAATCATTTTGAGTTAACAGTTGAGAACAGACTGCATTCATTTGAGAGGTTGCCATAATATATCCTTTATGCCAGTTAATAATAGAACCAATCAAAAATTGAATTGGTATAAAGGTTATTATTATGCAACTATGTTTATAAAGTACTTAAAGTATTAAATGAATTGTATATTGTAATTAAGATGTTATTTTTTCAAACACTGCATTTAAAAGTGTTGCTAAATCCTTTGGTGAAAGTTCAATATCCAATCCACGTTTACCACCACTTACATAAATGGTATCAAATGCTAAAGCACTACTATCTACAACTGTACGAAGTCGTTTTTTTTGTCCTAAAGGTGAAATCCCTCCAAGTAAATAGCCTGTTACTTTCTGTGCTTCATTTTTATCTGCCATCACAGCTTTTTTACCCTTTAATGCCGTAGCAATCTGTTTTAAACTCATTTGACAGTTAACAGGGATAATACCAACAGCTAACTCTTTAGGTGTTAATTCAACTAAAAGAGTTTTAAAAACCATTGATTCATCAAGGTTTAATTTCTGTGCCGCTTCTAAACCAAAATTTGTGTTTTCACTATCATGCTCATACTTATGAATCTTAAATTCAACTTTTTGTTTTTTAAGTAAATTAATTGCTGGTGTCATTAAGTATAAAACTCCTCTTTTCTTTTTCAATACCATTAAGAATTAAAACAATAAAATGCTCACCACTATAATGTTTTCGGGTTGTTAGGTTTCTAAAACTCTGTTTTTTTATTATACTTTTTAACGTTTGTTTTATATCACTTTGACTAATCATAAAAACTTTTTTAGCGTGGTGTCCATTTGCTTTTTTATAATATATCGCATACTCTATACGAAGATTTCCTAACTTCTTTTCACTTCTTAAATCAAAAGAAAAATGAAAATCCCCTTGAATATTCACTAACTTATCATACTTAAAATTTATAATATTAACATGAGAAACATCACAAAACCCAAACAGTGATAAAACAGTTGGATTACCTTGTTTTAAAAGTGTCCTACTTGCGTGTTTACAAATCCAATCTAAACTTATAGATTTTCCTAAATTCTCTTTAACAAATTTTATTACCACATTTGGATTATCCTTTGAAATATCATTTAGATTGTTAGCAACTGATTTTTGTACATATTTACTGTTATCATTTTTAAGAACTTCTAAAATCTTTAAAACTTCAGTTGGATTTTTTTTATATTTTGGTAAAGCAATAGCCCAAGGAAGTCGTGGACGACACCCCTCACTTGCAAGCCGCCTTAAATGTTCATTTTTACTTTTTGCCCAAATATGCATTTGTTGCATTGTTTTTTCTTCATATTTTAAAATGAATTTCCGAATTGCAAACTCACTACTTGAATCTATAGTAAAAACACCTAAAGCCTGCATCGAAACTACAAAATTATCTAATCCAAAAACTTCAACAAAGTCTTGAAAAAACATCGCTTCATAGGAAACAAAATCATTTGAGACAGGTTTTAAGATTTCAAGTTGATGCTCATAAGATAAGGGTAAAAAAGCATGAAGTTTCAAAGCGATATGCCGCATTCTATTTTTAAGTTCAAGACTTTTCCAAGTTTCATCAAATACAGAAGTAATAAATTTTTCACTCTCAAAAGAACTGTAGTGTTCTTTGATTTTTTCAGCTAAAGAAGAAATATAAGTTGTTGTATAAATATTTTTAAGTAATTCTGCCATAAGAAGTCCCTTTTTTATGACATTATAATCTACAAACTCATATTTTATAAAAAAGATTACAAAATGTAAGTTTTAAAGCAAAGCCAAAAGGCTCTGCTTATTTATGCAAATGCAGGTTCTAAGAAAGGAATAATTTGTTTCTTTCTTGAAAGACAACCATCTAACCAAACTTTTCCATCTTCTAGCTCTTTATTGAAAGCTTTTTCAAAGACTGAATTATCAATTGAAGCCACAATAACTTCTGAACCTTCTTTCATAATATCAGTTAAAAGTAGACATGCTGTGTGAAGATTGTTTTCTGCTCTAAAATCTTCTAGGTCTGCTTCTAAGTCATCTTTTACTCCATCAAAGATACTTAAATCAACAACTTCTAACTGTCCAATTCCAACTTGGTTTCCATGCATATCAAATGGTTTATAATCTCTTAAAATCAAATCTCTAGCAGGAACACCCTCAACTTCTGATTTAACTTTAAACATCTCCATTCCCACTGCACCAAAATCTTCAATCCCTGCAATTTGCGCTAACTCTCTTACTACTTTAATATCGATATCTGTACACGTTGGTGATTTAAAAATCACGGTATCTGATAGAATAGCACACATTAAAATCCCTGCAATATCAGCTGGAATCTCTACACCATGATAATCATACATCTCTTTTACGATTGTACAAGTACACCCTACTGGTCGAATCCAACACTCTAAAGGAGCAGAAGTTGTAATATCACCTAATTTATGATGGTCAACGATACCAACAACAGTTGATTCTAATACGTCTGCTGGAGCTTGTCCTAAATCAGAGTAATCTGTAATAAAAAGTTCTTCACCTGCAAATGATGTTTTTAGTTCAGGCGCAGCAAAACCAAACTTGTCTAAAATATATTGAGTTTCAGGATTTACCTCACCTTGACGTGCAGGAGTTGCTTCACGTCCAATTTTATTAAGTAAATGAGCTAAAGAGATTGCTGAACAAATAGAATCAGAGTCTGGGGTTGTATGCCCACATGTATAAATTGCCATATTGATATTTCCTATATATAATTTTTCGTGATTTTATCTAAAGTTTTGTTAGGTTACTTTTAAAGAATTCAATTAACCCTTTTACACTTATTCACAAGGAAGTTTAATAATAAAATTTGCTCCGGTATACTCTTTGTTATTATAGGTAAAAGTACTATTTTTAACTTCAATTGTTCCATGCATATGCCGTGTAATAATTTCTTGCGACATATAAAGCCCCAAGCCTGTTCCTTGACTTTTATGTTTTGTTGTAAAATAGGGTTCAAAAATACGTTGAATAATCTCATCAGAAATACCACCTGCACTATCTTTGATACTAATAATTACCATACCATCTTTTTCATCAATATCTATAAAAATATAACGTTCAGAAGAGATTTCAACTAAAGCATCTTTAGCATTATTAAATATATTTAAAAGAACTTGCAGTAACTCACGTTCAAATCCTTTAATAGTAATTGTTCGAATATTTTGAATAACTGTAATATCTTTATTTTTGATTTGAGACTTTAATAGTTTAAATGTTTTATCAATAGCATTTTGCATAGTAAAACGTACTTTCTCTTTATCTGGTTTAAAAAAATCACGAAAATCATTGATTGTTTCAGAGAGATGTTTTGCTGAGTTTCCTATACTATCCATTGATTCATCAAGAGTTTCGTCATTCAATGTTTTCATCTCTTTTTGGAATTTAACACCGCTAGAAACAGTTGTGATAACTGAAAGTGGCTGTCTCCACTGATGGGCAATATTTTCCATCATTTCACCCATTGCTGCAAGTTTAGATTTTTGAGCTAATAACTCATGCTGCTTTTGATTTTCGTCTATGTGATGTTTTATATCGTTCTTATAGTTTTTAAATTTTATCTCAATAATATGGGAGATATACAAAGAGAGGGTTAATAAAGCTAAAGTAATAATTGCAGAAACGACTAAAACATTTTGTATATTTTCATTATAACGACGCATTAAAATCTCTTGCTGTTTATCAATGAGAGTCTGCACTTCTGTTTTATAAAATCCTGTTCCAATAAGCCAATTCCATTGGGGAATAAACCTCACATATCCTATTTTAATGGTTGGTTTATTCGTAACAGGATTTATTTTTTGAACATACTCAATAAAACCTCCACCATCTTTTGCTTTATCCCACATTTTATTCATAATTTGTTCAGTGTTTTTTAAATTATCTCGTTTTAAAACATTTGTACCTATAAGTTTTTTTATCATATGTGCCAAATAAATATTATCTTCATTAAAGGCAAAAAGATACCCACTTCGACCAAATTTAAACTTATTAACCTGTGTTAACACACGACCTTGAATATCCTTGGAAAAATCATCAACATACTCCCCTGTTCCTATAAACCAATCCAACTCATAGATATTTTTTACAAAACCAATCTTTTTATACTCTTTCATATCATCTTTTGATTTTCGCCAATACCACTCTTGATATGATTCAGGCTTACTCTTTAATAAATCAAGAGACTCTCTTAAGACAAAGGTGCCTTTTGTATCTTTGTGATTGATTAGATTTTTACCCTCCAATTTTGGAACTAAAGGATGAATAATATTTACCGCTTTTTTATCATAAACAAAAAAATAGCCCCGTTTATTATTAAAACGAATATCTTTTATTGCTGTACGTATCAAAAGTGTTAACTCCTCTTTACTGACTTTGTCTCCATACTCCTTATGAATACTAATAATAATCTTATGGGCTTCATGAACCCTTGAAATAAGTGATTTCTTTAAATTTAGTTCTGTATCTTCTTGCTCAGAAGTAATATAGTCATAAGTATTGTCAACCATCTCCTTAATAAGCTCTTTTTTACTATGAATAAATTTCTCTTCTGTATTTTTCTTGATCTCTTCAAAGGTAGCTTTATTATCATAATATAAAAAAGTTGTGATAATAACAGAAAAAATAAGAATCAGTAGGGGCAAGGTGTATCGAATAACCAATAAGAGTTGTTTTTCATTTTTTAAGTTCATTATTCTCTCTTTTTATACTTAAAACGAATAATTTAATTTAACATAATCAACCATAAACTTCTTAAAAAATAGTATAGTAACTTTTCAATAAATTAATTGCATATTGAGTATAATTGAAAATATTAAGGAGAATTTATGATTAGTAAAAATTTACAAAAAGCAATAGTAGAACAACTTAATAAAGAGTTTCATTCAGCATATATTTATCTTGGGATGAGCGCTTATTGTTCAAAAGAGGGCTTCAATGGTGCAGCTTCTTGGTTTTTAATTCAATATCAAGAAGAAGTTGCTCATGGAATGAAAATGTTTAAATACCTTGAAGACCAAGGAGCAGCAATAACTCTTCCTGCAATTGAATCTGTTAAAGTTGAGTATAAATCCCTTTTAGATGTGTTTAAAAAATCACTTGCCCATGAACAATATATGACAAAAAACTTAAATAATCTTTCGGATATGGCAATGAAAGAGAAAGACCATGCAACCTATAACTTACTGCAATGGTATGTAACTGAACAAGTTGAAGAAGAAGCAACAGTGGGAGAAATTATTGACCATATTAAATTAGTGGGTGATAATGGTTATGGATTATATACTATTGATAAAGAGTTATCGGAGCGAAGTTTTGTAGATCCTACGGCATAAAATAAGAGGGAAACCTCTTATTTAACTTGTTTTATAAGTTTTGTTAACCACTTTTCAGCTTTCTTAACATCTGAAAATCGTTGCGATTTTGCCACTTGGTCTTGACCTTCATAAAAACGCACACGAATTCCATCTTCAACATGATCAATCTTTGTACGAGTAATTTTACTCAAGTTTAAATAGACTCTGTCATTCAGTTTAACAAACATAGCATCTCCTGTTATTTTTTAATTATTGTAACAAAAAAATCTATTTTGGTCAAATATTTTTTACTTTTTTACTAATATCGTCTCAAACCCTTGTTCTGGTACCTTAGGAATTAAAAAAGATAAGACAAAGGAAAAGACTGCAATACCTGCCCCAATAATAAATACTAACGAATGAGAATATAACCATACAAGCCCTAAGGCTGCTGGTAAAAATACTGCTGCAATATGGTTAATAGTAAAACTTACTGCTGAAGCACTTGCTATATCTTTTGGATCTGCAATCTTTTGAAAATAAGTTTTAAGTGCAATTGCCATTGAAAAAAGTAAATGATCAATAATATACAAAGCAAAAGCGATATAAACATTATCTACAAACGCATAGGCTACAAAAATTGTTACCAAACCAGCATACTCAACTTTTAACGTCAATCGCTCACCAAAACTTGCAATAAATTGACCAATTTTAGGAGCTAAGTAGATGTTTAAAATAGAGTTAATAAATAATAGGATGACCATGTTATGAATGTCAACACCAAACTTTTCAACCAGTAAAAAGCCTGCAAATACTACAAAGATTTGACGTCTAGCCCCTGCTAAAAACGTTAATAAATAGAAAAGCCAATACTCTTTTTTAAGTTTTACTTTTTTCTCTTGAGCAACACTCTCTTTAAAGTGAGCAAACATTATCCAAGCAACAATACCAATAAGTACTGTTAAGCCACCAAAGATTAAATAAACATATTTATACTCAACATTTAAATAGTTCATCAATACATAGATACAAACAAAAACCACTAAACCGGTAAATGACTTGGCAGCTGTAATTTTACCCAAAACAATAGGTGCTCTTTTTTTCTCTAACCATTGTAAAGATAGTGATTGATTAAGTGTCTCTAAATAGTGAAAACCTATAGACATAATTACTGTTGTAACATATAGACCAATAGCGTTTGGAAAGAATCCAGTAAGTAGTGTTCCAATTCCAAGAGTAATAATAGATAAATAAGCCAGTCGTTGTTGACAAACATAGATAAGTACTAACACAACAGTAAAAGCTAAAAATCCTGGGATTTCTCGTAGACTTTGTAAAATTCCTATTTGGCTTCCATCAAAAGCAGCTTTTTCTACCACAAAGTTATTAAGAAGACTCATCCATGTAGAAAAGGCCAAAAGCATCGCCACAGCCATGACATAAAGCAGTGCCTCTTTCGAGGTAAAAAAACGTGTTAATAAATCTTTTTTCATGGAGAATCTTTCAAAAATTAATTTGAGCGAATAGTAGCACTATGTATTTAAAAAGTCAAATATTATCTAGTGATACTATCCATATAAATCTTTGATGAGTTTAACTTACGCTACATACTCCATCTTCACATTTAGATGTGGTCTCATCATCCCAGCTAGAAAGTGCCGTTCTAGCAACAACTCCTGCATTTGTTAAAGCAACTAAATCCGTTAATTCGATTAACTCTTCTTTTGAAATCCCATCATCTAAAGCTTCTTTAAATCGTCTATTTGTACATAGACTACATCCTGCTGTTAATGTAACAGCTAATCCAATTAAATGTTTTTCTCTCTTACTTAGAGATAAACTTGCACTTGTTTCACCTAAAGCTTTTACTGTTTGTAAATCTGTTCCTTGCATTGTTTTTCCTTTTATATATTTTCTGTCTTCTTTTTAACATAGGAAATAAATTCCTATTAAAAGAAGCAAAATTCTAAAGAGCGTCAGAAGACGCTTTTGTCTTTTATTAATCTATTTTATTTACTAACTCTAGTAGTGAGTTAGTCTTAACCGTTGGCTGAATCTCCCATGGATCAAAAATAGCTTCACTACTTCTTTGAATCCAAGCTGCACGCATACCTGCTGAAATTGAGCCTGTTACATCAAATGTATTACTAGAGATGAGCCATGAGTCACCACTTTGTGCATTGGCACTTCTTAAAAAGTGTGCGTAAGCTGCTGGACTTGGTTTAAAAGTTTTAATATCATCAACACTAACAACTCCATCAAATAGTTCAATCACACCAGCATTTGCCAAAAGTTTCTCAACTGCTTCTTTTTTACCATTTGAAAAAGCAAACATTTTAAAGCCTTTGGATTTAAAACTATTTAATGCACTTTTCACTTCATCAAAAGCAGGAAGTACTGCATAAATAGCCATAAGTTCAGCTTTTTGCTTTTTATTTAAATTTACTTTATAAAACAGACATGTGTACTCTAAAGCCTGCTTCGTGCAAACTCCAAAATCGACATAATTTTGCATATGCCCTCGTCTAAAAGAGTATTCAAGCTGTTTATCCCGCCATGTAGCTGAAAAAGCTTGGGCTTTATCTCCTATAAACTGTTTTAAAAGTTCAATCACACCATTGGTATCAATGAGTGTTCCATATACATCAAAAGCTAATGTAATCTCTTTTTTCATTTCTACTTCCTTAGCTTATAGAATGATTATTCTATAATGATTAAAAAAAATTATCTTATCATGGATAAGATATTTTGAATAAGGGTATCCCCATCCTCTTTTGAATGATTATACTTCCCATAGACGTGAAAACCATGAATGAAAGTGATAAGGGTCATTGCCATGGCTTTTTCATCACCACTGAATTCATCTAACTCTTTTGCTTCTTTTAGGTTTAGTTCCATTTGAGCACTAATAGCATCAAAATACTCTTTTGGAATATTATATGTTTCTTCATTGACAAACTGTTTTTCTCGCATGGTATTTGAGAAAAGACACCCTTTAAAGTTTTTGTCAAATTTAAATGTTTCAAAAAATAGTTCAATACCCCTTTTACCAGAATTCTCTTTTAAAATTGAGAGTTTAATTGCTGATCGTTTAGAATAGTAATTATCTAAAGCATCTCTAAACAACCCCTCTTTATCTGTAAACAAAGAGTACATGGTTCTGCGATTTAATCCAGTATAGGAAACAAGTTCAGCCATAGAGACACCTTCATATCCCCTTTGCCAAAAGATTTCCATTGCATTATCAAGTACTTTTTGTAAATCATATTCTACAGGTCGTGCCATTTACATTACTCCAACAATAAAATATATTTAATAATAGAAGTTTTAAATCCACAAGATGATGCTTAAAAAAATTAAAGGTATACATCGTATATCGAAATTTTTTTAAGTATTAGGTTGTGAGGTTAAAAACTTAAATACTAATATTCAATTGCTCATCTAAATTTGAGTCAATAACTCTCTTTTAAACATTATCTTCAAAATATTTTAATCATTACCAGTAGGTAAATTCATAAAATCTCTCTTTGATACTGCTTAAAATAAAGTTACTATTATTTATATATTTTATTATTGGAGTAATGACTCTATTTGAGAAATTATAGAACATATATTCTAAAATGTCAAGAGTTTTAGAACACATATTCTAAAATTTAATAAAATTGTCATCTTTTTTAGCTACTATTACACTATATATTTTATTTGGATTTTAAAATGACACTCAAACAACATCGTAATATGATCATTATTTTAGGAATACTCATACTGGTAATTAGTATGGGTCTTCGACAAAGTTTTGGGATGTTTATTCCTTCATTTACACTTAACTTTGATATTACACGAGCTGACTTTGGTCTAGCTTTAGCCATACAACATTTACTATTTGGACTTGCTCAACCTTTTGTAGGTTATTTAAGTGATCGATTTGGAAATAATAAAGTATTGATTTTAGGAAGTATTTTATACACCTTAGGACTTTTTTTAATCACAACAATAAGTTCAGCCTTAGAATTACACTTCAGTTTAGGTTTTTTAGTAGGTTTAGCCTTAAGTGCAACAACCTATGTAGTGGTTCTTGGTGCAATTGCAAAAGTTGTTAATCCACAAAAAAGAAGTACCATTTTTGGAGTTGCCACAGCAGCAGGATCTTTTGGAATGTTTATTTTTATTCCTATTACTGATTCACTTCTTACACACTTTGAACTACATACGAGCTTTTATATTCTTTGTCTTTTTAGTCTAGCCATTGCTATTTTTGGTTTTTTTATGAGAAGTGATGATTCACAAACAATTACCACAACTAACAATGAAGAAGAATCACTATCTAAAGCCTTACATTGTTCAAAAACGCACCAAGGCTATTGGCGACTTAATATTGGATTTTTTGTTTGTGGTTTTCATGTTGCTTTTATCATGACACATTTCCCTACGTATTTAATGGATAGTGGATTAAGTTCTAAAATAGCAACCTTGGCTTTCTCATTAATAGGTCTTTTAAATATTTTTGGTTCATTTTTATTTGGAGCTTTAGGAGATAAACTTCCAAAAAGAAAACTGCTTATCATATTGTATAACTTAAGAGCCCTTATATTTTTAATGTTACTATTACTTCCCCTAACCAATCTAACAGCAACACTTTTTGGAGCAATGATTGGGTTTGTATGGCTAGCTACGGTACCCTTAACAAGTGGACTTGTTGCACAGATTTTTGGAGTGAAAGCCCTAGCAACCCTATATGGTATTGTCTTTTTATCGCATCAATTAGGAAGCTTCATAGGAGCTTGGGTAGGTGGATTAGTATATGAACAAACAGGTTCCTATGACTCTATTTGGTGGTCATGTGTCTTTTTATCTGTTCTTGCTGCAGTTGTACATATCAATATGGATGATGAAAAAATAGATTACAAAAAAGTTTAACTAACAAATAATGGTTGAAGAAAACAAAAGTTGTGTTTTAAAGCTCTCTTCATTTAATAGATAAAAATAGACTAAAAAAAGTGCCAATAAAGCGACTAATATAATTTTTATATCTAAATATTTATTTAAAGTTTTCATCCTTTATTGTAGCACAACTGCTTACTTTTTTGACTAAATAAAAAGAGAAACAATAAGTTTTATTGCCATCATTGATAATAAAACTTTAAGTACAAACATAAACTTTTTACCATCAATTTTATCCCTTAATTTTGTACCCGCCCAAGAACCAGCAATTGCTCCAATAATCATCGTCGTTAAAATACCAATATACTCAAAAAAGACAAACCCAAAAATCATAAAAGCAAAAACCTTTAGTAAATGGGTAATACTCATCAACGCGGCAGCAGTTGCAACAACCGTATGTTTATCATTGAAATCTTTAACAAGTAGTGTTGTTGCAAGTGGTCCCGTTGCTCCTACAACAATAGAAAATCCACTTTGAAAAAAACCAATAACAACATAACTTTCAAACCGTTTAATTTTTTCATTAAACTTTTTGTTCCATAACGATAATAGAATATAAACACCAATAAACAAAGGAACATACTCTAATGAGATAAAATATAAAATCGTTGCAAAAAAACCAACACCAAGCAGTGAACCAAAAAGAAATTTAGGTATAACTTCAACCTTGACATCTTTATATCCAAAGACTGCCCGACTAAGATTGCTTGACAGCTGCGTTAAACCATGAACTGGCACTAAAGCATTGACAGGCAAAAACGAAGGCAACACCGCAATGAGTATCATACCCCCACCAAGTCCAACAACACCTGCAATAGTTGATGTAAAAAAAGTAAGTACCCCTAATAAAAGTTCCGTTTGCATCTTCTTTCCATATAAAATATAAAATTTTTGAAATACTACTCCTAAAAAACTTAAAGACCCAAATTTAAACTTATCTTGTATTCAAATAAGATTAGAGTTATTTTTTAAATATTACCAAATAAAAAAAGTGCTATCATCAACAATAAGAGAATTTGAAAGGACATATTATGCCTACACTCAAAAATGCTATTAACAGATATAAAGATGATTTTAGACAAAAGGTTCCTGAACACATTCAGCAAATAATGCTCGATGCAACCGATAAACTAAGAATACAAAATATTAGCCATCAAGCATTAAAAGTGGGTGATCATGTACCCACATTTACTCTTTTAAATGCCATTAACCAACCCATACATTTAGATGAACACTTACGAAAACATAACTATGTTGTCTTAAATTTTTATCGCGGTTCATGGTGTCCCTATTGTAATTTAGAGCTTCAACAGTTACAACGAATACAAGGGGAATTACGTGTTCTTCATGCTGAACTTCTTGCGATTTCACCTGAAAAACCTAATAATTCTTTAAGCCTCAAAGAGAAACAAAACCTAAAGTTTGAAGTGCTTTGTGATAAAAACAACACTGTTGCTAGAAAATTTGGTTTAGTTTATACTCTGGATGAAGAGTTACTTCCAATTTATGAAGATTTTGGCATAGATATATTAGAATCCAACAAAAATGGCACTTTAGACTTGCCATTACCAGCAACTTATGTTGTCAATAAAAACTACGAAATTATATACGCTTTTGTAGATGAGGATCACACTAACCGCTGTGAACCTGAAATAATTTTACAGACTATAAAAGAGGATATAAAAAACAATCACTAAGGATTTTTTTGGATATTTATCAATGGATTGGATTTATAGGAATGATATTTATCGTTTGGGCATACTTTTTACTACAGGCTAATAAATACGGAATCGACTCCCTTTACTACCAACTCTTAAACTTAATAGGTGCAATTTTATTGCTCATCTCACTATTTGTACATTTTAATTTAGGTTCATTTATTATTGAAGTCTTTTGGATTATTATTACCCTTTATGGCATGTACAAAAACTATAAATCAAAAAAGGAAACAATTGAAAACTAGTCTACTACTAATACTATTTACTATCATGGGTTTAGCCCAAGACAAACAAGGTTATATCGATATGCACGGTGGTAAAACAGATAGTCTATCAGGTAAAGGAGGTTTTTCTTCCAATATGAATTTAACCCAAAACCCCTTTGCTAAAAAAACCGATGACCAACACATCCCTATTGAAAAAATAGGCACAATAAATGAAATCAAAGAGCAAACAAAACAAAAGGAAACAAATGAGTAAAACCTACCGATTCATTTCATGGAATGTCAACGGAATACGTGCAGTTGATAAAAAAGAAGCTCTAAAATGGATAGATGAAGACAGCATTGATATTTTAGGCTTACAAGAGATAAAAGCAGAACGTGAGCAAATCCCAGAAACAATTTTTGATAAAGAGTTCTCACACATACAAGTAAGCTCTTCAAGTAAAAAAGGACAATCAGGAGTTGCCCTATTCACAAACATAGAACCAACATTTCATGATAATGCTTTACACATTGATATTTTAGATGAAGGTCGAGTCAACGAAGTACACTTTGAGTTAGGGGATAAACAAATTGCCTATTTCAATATCTATTTTCCCAATGGACAAAGAGATGACGAACGACTCCAATACAAACTTGCCTTTTACGATAGATTTTTAGAGTACTGCGAAAAACTCAAAAAAGAAGGAAAATCTATCATCGTATGTGGTGATGTAAATACCGCCCACAAAGCTATTGATTTAAAACGTCCAAAAGCAAACGAAGAGACCAGTGGATTCTTACCTATTGAGCGTGAATGGATGGATAAACTTGTAGCGCATGGATATACCGATACCTTTAGACATATTCATGGGGATATTGAGCAAGAATATAGCTGGTGGTCTTACCGATTTAATGCACGTAAAAACAATACGGGCTGGAGAATTGATTACTTTTTTGTTAGTGATGATTTAAAAGAAAATATTACCGATGCATTTATCATGCAAGATGTAATGGGAAGTGACCACTGTCCTGTTGGATTAAAGATTAAACTATAGGAAAATATATGGAGAACTTTGACTATCTAAAAAAAGAAACTTTCAACCCTGATGAATATAAAAAGATGGTCAAAGAGTTCCAAGACAATGACAAACCAACAGATTGGTTTGACAATATCTACAAAAGTGCCAATGGTGACTACACGCAAATTTTTTGGGCAGATTTAGAACCTAGTCCTTATTTAGTGCAGTGGCTAGAAAAAGAATTCATTAAAAAAGAGAATAAAACAGCTTGTGTTATTGGGTGTGGTGTAGGTGATGATGCAGAAGCATTAAGCAGTTTTGGCTTTGAAGTAACTGCATTTGATATAGCTCCTGAAGCAATCAAACTATGTAAAAATAGATACCCAAATACAAAAGTAACCTATCTTATTGAAGATTTGTTTCATTACCCAAAAGCATGGTTTGAATCTTTTGATGTCGTTTATGAATGCAATACTATCCAAGTTTTACCTGATGAATATCGAAAGAAAGCAAGAGAGGCTATGAGTTCACTACTAGCAAAAGGTGGGTATATTTTAGTCTCATGTAGAAGTAGAGAAGAAAACGCAATGTTGGACGTGATTCCTCTGCCACTAGCAAAATCAGAGATGGATGAGTTTGTTACGATTGATAAGCTAAAGGAAGTAAGTTTTTTAGCCTATGATGATACGCAAGAACCACCTATTCCTCACTATTTTGGGATATATCAGAAATAGTTTATCTGCTACTTAAACTACACATGCCGAACTAAAGTTCGGAATCTCTCTTTCGCTCACTGCGTGAGTCGCGCTTTTGTTACTTTTGTTAAACCACAAA
>CAZIES010000028.1:0-11816 GCA_964538295.1 uncultured Arcobacter sp.
CAAAAAGATGGATTTTATGTATGTTCTTTAATTAGTTTTGGCATCTGCTCTGCTATTTCTTTGAAGTCCACTTCAAAACTTTTCACTACTGCTTGATACAGTTCATGCTCTTTATATCGCTCATGCCATTTAGGCTCTTTGTTTTCATAAAAATTATAGTACTCATAACGTAATCGATAAGCATCTTTTAGTTGTTTTTCATTCATCTATTTTTTCCTAAGCATAAAAAAAGGGAAGTCAAAAGACTTCCCTTTTTTATTTTATCAATTACTAATTATCTTGCGTATGCAGCGTCAGTAACATTTTTAGTATCAACAATGTATGGAACTAATGCCATGTGTCTAGCTCTTTTAATTGCTTTTTCTACCATCTCTTGAGAGTTTTTAGAGTTACCAGTTAATCTTCTTGGCATAATCTTTCCTCTCTCACTCATTGACATTTTTAATAAGTCAGCGTTTTTGTAATCTACGAATTCAATTTTCATTTCCGTATATTTACAATATTTTTTTCCGTATTTTCTTCTTTCAGCCATCTATTTTTCCTTATATCCTAGAAAGGTATTTCATCTTCATCAATATTTATTTCAGGTATTTTGTGCGCTTGCGGTTGAGCTTGTGCTTGCATACCACCTTGATTTGGTTGAGAATAGTTATTTTGCTGTGCTGGTTGGTTGTACTGTGGTTGTGGTTGAGAATAACCGCCATCCATTGGTGCACCACCTGCTGACGCTGAATCTGCTTTAGAATCTAACATTTTCATTGTATCAACTCGTAAAGAGTGTTTACTTCTGTTAGTTCCATCTTGTGCAGTCCATTGTTCTAATACAAGTCTACCCTCTAATAAAACTTTAGAACCTTTTCGTAAGTATTGATTCGCAACTTCAGCACTTCTTCCAAAAATATTAAAATCTAAAAAACAAACTTCGTCTTTTTGTTCACCAGTTGAAGTTTTATACTTATATGATGTTGCAATTGCAGATTTAGCGATTGCTGCTCCACTTGGTAAATATCGTAATTCAATATCTCTTGTAAGATTTCCTACCATTACTACTTTATTATACATACTTGAGTCCTATAAACTTTTAATTAGTTTGCTTTTTTAGCAGCCTCATCGCTCATTTTAGTCCATGCAGCGATTTCTTTTTTATTCTCATATTTAATAAAAATGAATCTTAAAATGTTTTCGTTGATTCTATAATTTCTCTCAAGCTCTAAGATAGAAGCTGTTGGAGCTTTGAAGTATGCTACGAAGTAGTAACCTCTTTTGTTCTTTTCAATTTCATATGCTAATGGTCGAGTTCCCATATCATCGCATGCAACAATCTCTCCACCGTTTTTTTCGATGTTTGATTTAACTAACTCAATTTGTGCTTGAGTCTCTTCTTCTGTAAGCGTAGGCTTAACAATAAACATTGTTTCGTAATGTTTAGCTTTAGACATTTAATCTCCTCTTAGTTTTCGCCGATATTTTGACAAATATCAGCAAGGTTTTAGTTTTCTTTTAAAAAGTCAATGATTCTAGCTAAAGGTAACTGAAAATTTTCTGAGACTTGCTTGAAGATAAGCGTTTGTGTCATTAATTTTTGAAGATTTAAGTTCAAGTTCTAAAGCATTTAAAAATTCCAACATCTCTAGGAACTGTTCTGGTTTTATGCCAATGGCAAGGCGTGTTTTCTTTTCCCAAACAGGTTTAGGAGGAACAAAGCCTAAAATCTCTTTTGCATTAGGAACACCAACGGTTCTTGCATAAGCACTAATCATAAATAGCTGTTGTACAAAAGCAGTGATTTGCGTTGTTAAATAGACTTCATTAATTCCCTCCTCTAAAAGGAAATAGAGATCTTTTGAAATAGCTCCACCTGAAACTAAGTTATATAAAAAATCTTCCAAAGAGACACTACCAATTCCAAAACAGTGTTTTTCTACTACTTTAGGGGAAATTGGCTCTTCTAGAATAGCTAACTTCTCTAAGTCATTCATACACAAAGACAAATCATTACGATGCATAAAGTAAAGATGATTTAAAGCAGATACTTCATAATCAATACTGAGTTGTTGCGCTTTTTGTTCAAGCATTTTTATGGCTTCATTAGCATATGGGGTAAACATACGAACACTCACAGCATTAAGCTTTGCTGTAAAATAACCCCCCATAGTTTTAAAATCACTATCTCCTAAACAAGCAAAAATTAGTGTCGAATCTGGATTTGAGTTTGCAGCTTGTATAAGTTCTGTTGTCTCTTTTTTATTGAGTTTTTTTTCTAGCTTAATTAACAGGATATTGTTTGATGCAAAAAGAGAAGATTGCAGTAGTTTATCTTTTGCATATTTAAAATTGTAATCATCAAAATAGACCTTCTCAATCTCATCTTCTGCTCCACACGATAGAGCAATCATAGAAGCATATTGTTCAATTAAAAAGTTAGACTGCCCATAAAACATATAGGCTTTAAAGGTTTTACTGTTTTTATAAAGATTATCAAATTCGTTTTTATACATACGAAATAGTATCTAAACCTTGGTTATAATTATATTTGACTCTTAATCTATACAACAAAAGGAAAACGATGCAAAAAGAAGCAAAAATATTATGGACAACAGACAATAAGGAAACAGCAACAAACATGGTACTACTTTATGCACACAATGCAAAGCTCAAAGGCTGGATAGATGAAGTCACTGTTCTTGTGTGGGGAGCATCTCAAAAGCTTGTTAGTGAAGATAAAGAGATACAAGAGAAAATAAAAGCTATGATAAAAGATGGCGTTAAAGTGGTTGCTTGTTTAAAGTGTGCAGATAATATGGAAATCACGGAAGGTTTAAATGCCTGTAACATTGACGTTTTTTATACGGGTGAATTGTTAACTCAATGGATTCAATCAGGAGATACCATCATTTCAGTTTAGAAATAAATCAAAACTTAAGGTCTCTTCCAATACACTTAACTATCTATTTTAAAGGGTCATCATGTATGAAATAAAATCTGCCATTTTAGGTTTTGAAAAATTCAAACATATCGAAATAGAAGCTTTTGATAACTTTTTTTCAACCATTCAATTTGATAAAGAGAATACCGTTAGCATGAACATCGCAAATGCAAAACACTTACAAAATATCAGTATCAATCTGCAAGATGATATCTTAGAGCAACTAGATAGCCAGAGTATAGAACAGCTAGATATTTACTTCACCATGGTTATTCAAGACCCCATTGAAAACTCTATTATTAACTTAGGTGCACCTATTATTATCAATGAAAATAAAAAGCTAATGGGTCAATTTATTGTTGAAGATACTCGGCTTTTTAGAATGTGTACAATTAAGGACCTTAGTACTTTATAGAAGCTACTATTCTTTTACTGATAATATCAGCATCTTTGATGACCACCTTTAACTTTGTAAAAAGTTTTTGTCCTTTGAAATTATTAATTTGAACGCGAAGTCCTGGCATTTCTTGATAAAATTTTGCTAAACCTCGTTCTTCATCAACCACCTGTGCCTTAAACTCTTCACCAATATGTTTTTTTGCCCAGCGCGCGTATTTTCTAGCTTCTAAATCCCATACCAGCATATCTACTTTTCGTTCTTGTTTAGAGATATGATCACACACCTCATCAATACCTGGGGGAACTCTTTTTGTTTTTAACATTCGATGCAACACTAAATCAGAATATCTACGTATTGGAGATGTAAAATGTGAATAAGATTTAAACCCTAAACCAAAATGTCCTAAATTCTTTGAACTATATTTTGCTTGTGTTTGCGATTGAATAATTAACTCATCCACCTCTTCACGCAGCACAGAATTTTTTGCTCTATGCTGAATATGCGTTATTGTTTCATGAACACTGCCTTTGATTTTTGCTTTAATTCCTAACAAATTTACATCATCAACAAGATTTGAAATTGCTTGCAATGAAGGTTCATCATGAATACGATAAATACCAACGGTACTTACTTTTTTACTGGCTTCAATATTAGCTAATAACATACACTCTTCAACAAGTTGGTGGGATGCTGTTGATTCTTCTGTAACGATAGACTCAACTTCTTGATTCTTATTTAACCATAATCGATACTCAACGGTTCTAAAGTCATACCCTTTGACTAAACGTTTTTTACGTATATCTTTTGTCACTTCATATAAAGGAGTAATATAATCAAAGATATTTTTTTCCACTTCATTATACTCATCATATAAACCTTCTAAAACCCTATCAATACGTTCATAAGAAAACTTTTTATGGGAGTTTATTACTGCTTCAAAAAGCTCTGATTTTTTAACACTGTTACTCTCATCTAAGTAGATTTTAAAAACATAAGCATAACGATTGACACCCTCTTTTAATGAACACATCTCTTCACTCAATTCATTTGGCAACATCGGCAATACTTTATTTGGTAAATAAATTGAGGTAGACTTTAAATAGGCTGCTTTGTCAAGCTCACTTCCTTCTTTTACGAAATAAGAAACATCCGCAATAGCCACATAAAGTGTATGCTCTTCTTTATCATAATAAATAGCATCATCATGATCTTTTGCACTAGCTGGGTCTATGGTACAAAAAGCTAAATGGGTTAAATCAACTCGTTTCTTTGTATCATTCATAGTAGCGTCAACTTCAAAATTCTCTTCTAATCTAAAAGCTTCTCCATAAAGATGTAGTGCTATCTTTTCATCAACATTTGGCTCACTAAAATTTCCTAAAATTTCTAAAACTTCATAAGTCTTAGAGTTCATCAAACAAACATCTCCTTCATTTAACATAGAAAATTTTTGTTTAATATGGTCTAAACAAATTGATTCTTTAACCGTATAAAGCTTGCTATAGTGATAGTAAAGCAACAAACTATGCTCACTACTTTCCAAGACTCTTATGACTCTGCCTTTTGATTTTGCACGTGGGTTAAAGGCACGTTTAACTAAAACCAAGTCATTATTATATGCCCCATTCAAAGACTCAAAATCAAGTCGAATATTTTTATGAACATTTTGTAAATCTTCCAAAACAGCATGTTTATTCTCTACTTTTAAAATCCCTACTCGGTATTTTGAATTTAAATAATATCCATCCTCTCTTTTTACGACAATATTATCATCTATAAAAGATTGTAAACAATCTATTTCCTCTTCGTTAAAATGTTGTTTGTTCTTTAATAATTTATGAAATAATTTTTTAATCATCTTTTACCTTATTTTTAATAAGCGTGCATTATAATACCTAATACCAAATTAAATGCCCTACAATAATACTATTATTATATCAAGGCAGTTAATAAGGCAACTTAAATTTCAAGGATGGGAATGAAATTTAAAATAGAGCTATTACAAAATCATTGTCAAAAAATATCAATGTTGGTTTTTTAGATAATGAACAGTCAATCCAATATCTTACGCCACTTAGCACTTTTGCTAATGGTCAGTATTCTAGGTATTTTTTTACTTATTGGTGTTAATCTCACTTTTAATAATCTCTTAACAAAACTTGACTCTCAAACCAATAACTTAGAAGCAAAAATTCAAATTGGAGAATACATTACCAATGATTTAAATGCCATACGTTCTAACTTTTATAAACTTACCATAACAACTACAAACAGTTTTACAAGAACATTAGTCGAAGAAGAGATAAATAAAAGATTAAAAGAGATTGAAAATGCTATTACTGTTCTAAAAAAAGGGGGAACTCTTAAAAAAACTATCTATCTCAATTTAGTAGAACAAGCGCAAACGATTAAATATATAAGCTACAAAAAAGAAAATCCAAATGAAATATCACTAGAAGCAATTGACTTACAACCAAAACTCCTTAAGATAAAAGAAAAAAGTCAAGAGATTACACAACTACTAGAGAAACGAGATAAAGCAATTCAATTAAAAGATGCCAAACAATTTTTTAAACTTGGAAAAGAAGTTAAATCTTTTTATAAAACAATTCCCCCATTTTTTGAGCGTATTATAGAAAATACTGGCAGGCTACTTTATGAAGGAGAAATTGAATTACAAATTCTACAAAAAAAGATTTCCAAACAAAAAGATAGTTATATCTATTTAGAACTTATCTTAATTTTTGTCATTATTTTATTAATGATTATTTTTGGTATCGTTATTGCAAAACAGATTAATCAGAACAGCAAAAACTTACTCTATTTTAATCAACAACTCAATTTAAAAATCAAAGAGTTAGAGTCTCAAGAAGCCTCTACTCGTGGAATTTTAGATGCACAGCCCAATATCATTGTTGTAAGTAATGGGGAAGAGATGATCGATGCAAACAGCGCTTTAGTTGATTTTTTTGAAGGGTATGAAAGTTTTGAAGACTTTAAAAATGTACATGCTTGTATTTGTGATTACTTTGAAGATATGGGAAGCGATGAGTATATCATTGATATAGATTATGAAGAGGGGCTTTGGTTTGAACATATATTAGCCCATGAAAATAGTGTTCACAAAGTAGCTATGAAAAGTGGTGAGGAGTTACACTACTTTACTATCCAAGCAACGAAAAAGATGATTGCTGAAGATAACTTTATTATCATTATTGCACTCAATGACATCACCAAGGAACTTCTTGTTAATGAAGAACTAAAAAAACTTAATAATAATCTTGAAACTATTGTCAAAGAGAAAACTCAAAAATTAAGAGAACTTAATGAAAATCTTGAAGAGCGAATTTTCTACGAAGTTGAACTCAATCGTGAAAAAGATAAAAAAATAATTCAACAATCTCGTTACGCAGCACTAGGAGAGATGATAGCAAATATTGCTCATCAATGGCGACAACCTCTCTCTGCTATCTCTTCAACCTCTTCAGGAATCTCCCTTCAAATGGATTTAAATATTGCTCAGAAAGAGGATATTAAAGAGGCTCTTAATAGTATTGATAAATATGTAAACTTCTTAAATCACACCATTGAAGATTTTAGAGCTTTTTTCAAAAAAGATAAAGAAAAAGTCGCTTTTGAAATTAATGCAATTATTACTAATGCTTTAAATATCACACAAGCAGGCTATAAAGACTCTGATATTACTGTTACTATAAATTCTCAAGAACAAGGCTTAATCTCCTTTGGTTTTCCAAATGAGTTAACACAAGCCTTTATTAATATCTTAAACAATGCCAAAGATGCTTTAGTCGAAAATCAAATTTATAGTAAACAAGTCTCTATTCATTGCTATAAGGAAAATGAACAAAACATCATAGAGATATACGACAACGCAGGTGGTATTGATGAGACTATTATCTCTAAAATATTTGACCCTTATTTTACCACTAAACATCAAAGTCAAGGAACAGGAATCGGACTTTATATGAGTAAAGATATTATTGAAAAAAATATGCAAGGACTTCTAGTAGTTAGTAATAAAGCATTTACCATTGACAATAAAAGCTACTATGGAGCCTGCTTTAAAATATCGATTCCAAGCACTAAAATAACTTGACATAACTTATACATTAACTTAACTTTAACAAAGTTTGGATATAATCCTCGAAAATTATATTAGAGGATTGATAATGGCATTAAACGTTTATTATGACAAAGATTGTAATATTGATTTAATTAAATCAAAAAAAGTTGCAATGATCGGATTTGGATCACAAGGTCATGCTCACGCAGAAAACTTAAGAGACTCAGGTGTTGAAGTTTGTGTTGGTTTAAGAAAAAATGGTTCTTCTTGGGCAAAAGCTGAAGCAAAAGGTTTTGAAGTACTAACTGTTGCAGATGCAACTGCGTGCGCTGACGTTGTTGTAATTTTATTACCAGATGAAAATCAAGCTGATATCTGGGAAAACGAAATCAAAGATAACTTAAAAGATGGTGCATATGTATCATTTGGACACGGTTTTAACATTCACTACGGAAGAATTTCACCAGCAGCTAATGTAAATGTAATGATGGTTGCTCCAAAAGCTCCAGGTCACACGGTAAGATCTGAGTTTACTAAAGGTGGAGGTATTCCTGATCTTATAGCAATTCACCAAGATGCATCTGGAGATACTAAAGATGTTGCTTTAGCATACGCTTCAGCAATTGGTGGAGGAAGAACAGGTATTATTGAAACTACTTTCAAAGATGAAACAGAGACTGACCTTTTCGGTGAGCAAGCTGTATTATGTGGTGGAGCTACTGCATTAGTTCAAGCTGGATTTGAAACATTAACTGAAGCTGGTTATGATCCAATGATGGCATACTTCGAGTGTTTACATGAGTTAAAACTAATCGTTGACTTAATGTACGAAGGTGGAATCGCAGACATGAGATACTCTATTTCAAATACTGCTGAGTACGGTGATTACATTGCTGGTAAAAGAATCATCAATGATGAGTCTAAAGCAGCTATGAAAGAACTTTTAGCTGAGATTCAAGATGGAAGATTTGCTAAAGACTTTATCTTAGAAGGTCAAGCTGGATACCCAAGAATGAACGCTGAGAGAAAGAACTCTAGAGCTTCTTTAATTGAGCAAACTGGTGCAAACTTACGATCAATGATGCCATGGATTGCATCTAACAAAATTGTAGATCAAGACAAAAACTAATTTTATGATAAATGGGGCTTTTGCCTCATTTATTACACCCCCTTCATGGCAAAACGAAAAGCTCGACATAAAAGAAAACAACCACCAAAATCATCTGCAAAACTTAAACTTATAAACTTAGTTCTATTTATGATGGTACTAACCTTAACCGTCACTATTGGTGCATACTTTGTTATACTTGAAAACTATAATAAAAAACAACAACCTAAATATAATCCTAATATTGTCTATAATGAAGCACAACTCGATGAATACCGAAATGAACGACTTAATAAGTATTTTGAAGAAACCTACGTAGAAAAACCAAAAAAACAAGAAAAAACTGAAGAACTCCCAAAAGAGTCCTTTAAAGAAAAAATCAAAACCAAAGTTGCTAACCTTTTAAAAAAAGAGAATACCTTTGAAGAATATACCGAAGAGTTTGAAAAAGAGTATATTGATTTAGAGAAACAAGAGAAATTCAAAAAAGAACAAACAGAACAAATTATTGTCAAAAAACCTATTGAAAAAAAACCAGCTACTTTTATTGATAAACGCCCTAAACTTGCCATTGTCATTGATGATGTGACGATCAAGTCACAAGTCAATAAAATACGAAACATTGGATATAACATCACCATGGCATTTTTACCTCCAACATCTGGGCATAGAAACTCTGCAAAAATTGCAAAAGGTCTACCCTTTTATATGATTCACTTTCCCATGCAAGCAACTAATTTTAAACACGAAGAAGAGAATACCCTGCATATTGGTGACTCCTATGAAAAAATTGAAAAAAGAGTGGCTCAAATTCGAAAGTGGTACCCAAATGCAAAATATACCAATAACCATACAGGAAGTAAATTTACTGCCCATGATCAAAGTATGGATTACCTAATACGTGCCCTTAAAAAATATGACTTCATTTTTGTAGATAGTCGTACAACTGCTAATACTGTTGTAAGAAAATACACAGAAAAATATAATCTTCCCTATATAACAAGAAATATCTTTTTAGATAATAAACAAGATTACAAATACATTCAAAACCAGCTCAAAAAAGCAATAAAAATTGCAAAAAAAACTGGTTCATCTATTGCTATTGGTCACCCACACAATATTACAATTAAGGTACTAAAAGAATCAAAACATCTCTTAAAAGGTCTTAACTTAGTCTATATTAACAAAATACCTACTGATTAATTTATGAAACAGCTGATATAATAATTTTAAAAATTATTAAGGTTTGTTCAATGCAATTAATTGATTTTGAAATTCAAGAGTTTAAAAATCTAACTACTGACTTATCACAATTAAACTTTTATGGAAAAACAGAGCTTCTTTTTAAACAAAAAATATCCATTGTAGGAACAAGACGACCTAGTCAATATACTAAAAACTTCACATACCAACTTGCCCAAGGATTATCCCAAAGGGGTATTGTCATTGTAAGTGGAGCAGCAATGGGAGTTGATGCTATAGCCCATCAAGCAACACAATCCATGCAAACAATTGCAGTTGTTGCAAATGGTCTTGATATACGTTATCCGCGTGTTAATCAAACCTTAATTAAGCAGATAGAACAAAAAGGGCTCATGCTTTCTCAATTTGAAAAAGGGTACAAAGCAAAACCCTACTCCTTTGTTCAACGAAATGAGCTTGTTGTTGCCTTAGGTGAAGTGCTTATTATCACAGAAGCTAGTTTAAACTCTGGAAGTCTGCGAAGTGCTCAGTTTGCAATCAAACAAAATAAAAAAATTTATGTATTACCACACCGCTTAGGAGAAAGCGAAGGAACGCAACAGTTAATTAAAGAGGGTTATGCCTCCCCCATTTATGATATTGAGAACTTTTTAAATCAGTTTGGAACTATCAATAAGCAAGAGGATGACCTTTTAAGTTTTTGTCAATCAAATCCAAACTATGAAAGTGCCTATTTACAATTTGGTGATACTCTTTTAGAATATGAATTAGACGGAAAAATCACTATCAATAATGGGATTATATCTGTCATTTGATGCATAAACTTTATTAAAGTTTACACATTTTTTTTGATTTTGTTGATCTTAAAATAATATAACCTAAAACACCAGAAAGAAGTGAAGCAATCAAAATTGCTAATCTATCGGTATACATATACGTTGTATCAATAGGATAAGCTAAAGAATCAATAAAAAGACTCATTGTAAAACCAATACCCGTTAATACACAAACCCCATACATCTGCATCCACGTCGTACACCTGGGCAGTTTTGCTAATTTAAATTTAACTGCAAAATAGACAAAACCAAAAACGCCTAACTGTTTTCCAAAAAACAGTCCCAGCATAATTCCCATAGGAACAGGTTCAAACATATATGAAAAATCCATACTACGTAAATCAATACCAGCATTAACAAAAGCAAAGAGTGGTAAAGTCAAATAAGCCACCCAAAAGTGTAGATTATGACGAAGTCTTCGAGCGGGTGAATGATGTTTTCCTTTATGGGTTTGCCCATCAAGAGGAATTGTAAATGCTAAAATAATACCAGCTAAGGTTGCATGAACACCGGATTTTAATACACTTACCCAAAGTATGGTTCCCACTATCATATAGGCATCTGTTTTTATAACTCCAAAACGATTCATAGCAACCAACGTTACAACAGATAAACATGCTACCATTAATGATAAAGATGAGAGATCATTCGTATAAAATAGTGCAATGATAATAATGGCACCAATATCATCAATAATCGCTAATGCCATTAAAAAAATCTTTAGTGTAGTAGGAATACGTCTGCCTAAAAGTGCTAATATCCCCAATGCAAAAGCAATATCCGTTGCCGTTGGAATTGCCCAACCTCGAATAGCTTGAGGATCAGAACCATTTAAAAAAATAAAAATAAGAGCTGGTACAAGCATTCCTCCCACAGCAGCCAATCCAGGAAGTGCTATTTTTGACCAAGAAGAGAGATGCCCTGCTAAAAGTTCTCTTTTAATTTCAAGTCCAATGACTAAAAAAAACAGTGCCATTAAACCATCATTAATCCATAAATATAAGGGTTTATCTATTTCAAATGTATTAATCGTTAGAGTAATTTGAGCATGTACAACATCATAATAAAATTGAGCAAAAGGAGAGTTACGTAAAATCAGTGCAAAAAGGGTAACAAATATTAAAATAATCCCTGAAGAGGACTCTTTTTGTATAAAATCTCGAACTAAAATCTTCATGTGAAATCCTAGTTGTACTAATTGGTGTCAAGAAATGACAAAGTACTATAAAAGTACCACTAATTAATTAAACATTAGTTAG
>CAZIES010000028.1:11916-22570 GCA_964538295.1 uncultured Arcobacter sp.
TTAGTAGTACTTAATTTTATAATAATTGCCTTTACGAATTCTTAATTAATTATAGCACTTCTTAAATGTAATAAAAGCTTTGTTTAGTTCTGACGCAATTGATAGGTTATATCCCCTGCACCTACACCTACAATAAGTCCTTTATCATAACTCTTAATAATTTTTCCATCTTTAATAAGTTCAATTGTACAATCACCTGCTCGAACACTATCTGCAAAAATAGGATTATAGGATTCAAACTCTTTTTCAAAATCAATAAGAATCTCTTTTTCACCAGCAACTGTCCAAATTGGTAAAATAACTAATTCATCGCATCGTTTAAAACATTTTTTAAACCCTTCAAGGTTATCATTGGTTCGCGAATATTTATGAGGTTGCCAAATCATTACCCGTCTGTTTAAATTTTTTAAGTTATCGTATAACTCAACGGATTTCATTGTTGCGTCAATCTCTGTTGGATGATGGGCATAATCATCAATAAGCACAAAATGTTCACACTTTTGTAAAACATCGAATCGTTTTTTGATTCCACGATAGGATTTTAGATTTTCTCGAATAGTATCCACATCAATTTCATTAAGCGCTGCTAAAATTGCTAAAGCAGCATCAATAGCAATATGATAACCAAAACCCCAAACTTCAAAATAACCATACTCTTTTAACTCAAACTTTGTAAAAGGTTCATCATCTTTTAAAATATACGATAAATTTTTAATATCATGGCTTGGATAAAGACGTATCGCTTCACCAATTTTCAGTTTTTGAATATGTTCATCTTCAGCATTAATCACACGTACCTTTGCTAGATTAATAAACTTTTCATAAGATTCAAAAAACTTATCATAATCATAATTATAGTACTCCATATGCTCAGGTTCTGCATTTGTTACGATAGAACAATACGGATTAGAGAGTAAAAAAGAGGCATCTGATTCATCCGCTTCAAAAGCCACTAAATCATCCACATACCTAAAATTCGAATCAAAATCTTTTGAAATAGCACCAATAAGAGCTGAGGAGTTTAAAATAGAAGCTAAAATCGCTGTGGTTGTTGATTTTCCATGGGCTCCTGCTACACAATAATTTTTCTTATCACCTAAGATAATTGGCAAAGCCTCTTTTCGTGAAAGGGTTCGTATTTGTTTAATACGTGATTCAATAAGCTCTGGATTTTCATCAGTCACGGCTGCGGAGTAAATAACAATATCAGGATTTTGAATATTTTTTGCATCTTGAGGACAGTTAACAACAATACCCTCAGCTTCAAGTTGTCTGGTAATTGGACTTGGTTTCATATCAGAACCACACACTTCATGACCATCATTTTTTAAAAATCGAGCCAATGCAGAAAGCCCAATACCACCAATACCGATAAAATGTATCTTCATTCTTAATCCAATAGATGCTGTAAATTATGTTGAAGTGTTTTTAAAACAACCACATTATCTTTTAAAAATTGATCGGTATCTTCTTTAAAACTTACTATAAAATACCCATATTTTTCTTCTAATTCAGCAGGTTCTGGATTAACCATATTTTCATAAAACTGCTCTAAGTTATAGTTTTTTGAACATGCAATTAAGTGCACATTTAAAGCTCTTTGTAAAATACCATCATCAATAATATTACTTAAAACAAAAAGTAGTTCTTTGGTTCCATCAATATCATCACAACTCCACTTCTCAATGGCATGTTCATAAAAAGAACGGATATAATAGAGTTCATCACCTTCTAAAGAGAGTTTCTTGCCACTATTTACAATATTATCCACATTTTCAAAGGCGATTTTTAAAATATTTTCATAAACATCATTTACTTTTTCTTCTTCTAAATCCAAAATCAATAACGAATCCAAAACCTCATAGAGTGCCGAAATATTTTTTGTTTTTATTGCATCAACTCGAGTTTCTTCTAAATACTTTAAAAACTCTGGGTTTGTTCTTGCTTGATTTAACTCATCTTGCGTCATTCATAAAATCCTTTAATCTATTTAATGCTTCTTTTGTTTTTGTTTCATTTTCAACAAGGGCAATTCTAATATAACCCTTTCCTTCACCATTACGCCCTAAGTAACGTCCTGGCAACACTTTAATATTTTTTTGTTCATACAACTCTTTTGCAAACTTTTCATCATCATCTACTTCTAACCAAATATAAAAAGTTGACTGAGGAATAGCTACACCTAAAATTTCACGAGCTATCTCAAAATTTTGTTTATAAATTTTTTGAAAATAGTTAACATGTTCTGTATCGTTCCATGCTGTTGCAGCAGCTGTTTGAAGAGGTAGCGGGCTTGCGCACCCCACGTATGTTCGGTACTGCATATACCCTTTTAAAAGAGCTTTGTCTCCTGCAATAAATCCACTTCGAAGCCCTGGAGCGGAACTTCTTTTTGAAATTGAATTAACCACTAAAATATTTTTAAACTCACTATTTCCAGCTTTAATTGAAGCTTCTAAAAGTGAAGCTGGACGATTATTTTCATCAAAATAAATTTCACTATAACACTCATCATTAAGCAGTACAAAATCATACTCTAAGGCATCTTTTACCCATTGAGCCATGACATCGATACTCATATTTGCTGATGTTGGATTACTTGGATAATTAATAATCACTAAATCACACGCTTTCATCTCTTCAGGGGTTAAGCTTACTTGAAAACCATTCGCTTTTGTTAAGGGCATATGAATTACATTGGCTCTACTTGCTGTTGCTGCACCTTCATAAATTTGATAAAAAGGGTTTGGAAAAGCCATTGTAGGCTCTTTTTTATCAAAAAGAAAATATTGAGGAAAATTAAATAGTACCTCTCTTGTTCCAAATGTTGGAATCAATTCACTTTTTTCTAATGCTACACCAAAACGATTTTTCATAAAATTTAGCATCGCAGTTTTTAAAAAATCTTCACCTGCTGTTTTTGGATATTTTTTAAGTAAAGAAGAACTCTGACTAAAACTTTTTTGAATAAACTCAGGAGTTTCAAACTGGGGTTCACCAATAGTTAATGCCGATAATTCATAGTCACTATTAGGCGTAACATTTTCAAATAATTTATTTAACTTTTCAAACGGATAGGGTTCGAACTGCATTTTTTACCTTTTATAATTTTTAATTTTCAACAATAGGAATCAGTAGTTGATTATACTTTTTCATATCAAAACTCAATAAATCAGAGTTTGTATAAAAAAACTCAAAGAAATATCGTTTTTTAAGCATATCTTTTTTCAAAGGCATGATTTGTAGAATATTCTCTTGTTTTTTAAGTTCTCGAATAGGATTTTTATCTTTAGTGACAATCTCAACTTTTTGATTAAAGATTTTTGATAAGTTTTCAAAATGGTCTAAAAGTTCACGTTTATTCTCATCTCCCATTGGGTCCATATCAAAAATCTTTGTTTTTGTTTTCAGTTGACTTGAAATATCAAAAATAATAGGTGATATTTGTTCATAAGATTGAGTATCGTTAACAAGTACAAAGGTCTCTTTAGAGGTATTAATACTTTCTCGACCAAGTTTTAAAATAGGAATTCGCATATCAACTAAAGAACTAAGAGCATCTTTGTCTTCAAACACCTCATAGGAGAGCATTATCATTCCAATATCATATTTTTTTCTATCTTCTCGTAAGATTTTTTGAAAACCTAAACGTTGATAATCAATGACTATTCGTAAATTCTCAATACCCGCTAACTCTTCATGGATTTTATCCATTAACGCCACTGACGTAGGTCGCGTTATACGTACAATTAGCTTTTGATTTTTAAGCACTTGATTTAAATATTTTGCTTCTTGTACAGCTTTAACCACATACTCCTCTTTTTGTAAATATAAATCCACATAAAGATAAATATTGTGTCCAAAAGGCATAGGAAATTGCCCTTGTGTTTTTCCAATAGCATTATAAACTTGCATCAATACTTCAGGTTTTCCAATAACTAAGATAATATCATTGGGTTTTAGAATAAGTGAAGGTTTTATATTAACCATTTTTTGATTTCGATAAAGCCCAAAAATACGCCATTCTCTTTGTTCTATTGAACCAATATACCGATAAGCATAGGAGCTTCCAAAAGGAACACGGATTTCCATAATCTCACCCTGTTTTAAACCAATATTTTGAGCCATAACAGGGTAATTTGGTAGTCGCTCAAGCATCCCATTAGCTAATACTTCAATTCCTCTGTAAATATTAACATAAGGGTCTTCAAGTTCAATTCCCCAATAATCTAAAACATTCATTTGAAGAGTTCGTTTTTGCTGTTTAATATTAGCAATAACACTTAGCATTTCATCTTTTGAGTTAAGGGCAATAAGCACTTCAGAGTGTATGTCTTTATCCAATACCATCGCTAACTTCGTAGGAGACGTTGGATCAAACTTATAAAAAGTAAAATTTGATGGTTTTTTATCTGTTAAAATTTGGTCATTCATATAGATAATATCATAGTAGTTTTCACCACTATTGGTATCTAGGATTCTATGTAATAACTTCTTTGCAACAATACCATCTAAAATAATAAGTATCTTTTTCATGCGCGTATTATATCTTTTTCTTACTAATAGAGTGGTTTAAAAGCATCAATAACCAAAACTACAGAGGTTTTATCTTTCCTTTGATTTTAATCTCTGTAATCAATGTAGCAAAAATAATCAATCCAGCACCTACAAGTTGTGAAGCGGTTAAAATCTCATTACCAACATAAACTCCATAAAAGGCTGCACTTACAGGTTCCATGGTAAAAATAATCGCTGTTTTAGTCGCAGTGGTATATTGTTGAAAATAGGTTTGTATTAAAAAAGCGTACACCGTTGCAAAAATTGAAGTGACAATAACTGCTTTTAAAAACACATAGTTAAAATCTAAATTAAAGGTCACTTCTTCTAAACCTAAAGAGAACAATAACGATAAAACTGTCACAGTTAGAAACTGAAAACAAACAATTAAAAAAACATCCGCTTTGGTGGAAAATTTACCTGTGAAAACTATGTGAATAGCAAACATTAAAGCACAAATTAGTGTCAAAAACTCACCAAAACCAACACTGAGAGTTCCACTCATAGTTAAAAAATATAATCCTGATAAAGCCACGAAAGAGCCGATAAACACATTAACTCTAACTTTATCTTTAAAAAGTAAAAATGCTAAAAATGGCACAAAAATCACATTGAAGCCTGTAATAAATGCAACAATGGAACTTTTCACATAAGTTAAACCAAAGGTTTGTGTTGCAAAGCCACCAAAAAGCGCAAACCCTAAAATAACACCATAAATCATACTCTCTTTAGTGACACTCTTTAAACGATTATACGAAATTAAAAACATCAGTACAGTAGCAATTAAAAAACGCCAAAATAAAAATGCATAAACAGGCACACTTTTAATGGCATCTTGAACCATTAAAAAAGTCACACCCCATGCAATTGCCACAGTTAAAAGCAGAATGTCTGCTTTAAATTCTAATAATTTTATAGCTTTCAAATATTTTCCTTAAAAAAATGCAATACTATCAAAATAATAATTAATTTTTAAAAGATATTCTAAAACTTCATAATTATGTCATACTTATGTCTTATACTGTTTTAAAATCTTTTTCAATAAGATTAAAGATTGTATAAAAAATTTAACAGTAATAAAAAGAGTATGAATGAATGACAAACTGATTATAGACATGCGAAGTATTGATAAATATTATGATGATTTCCATGTTCTAAAGAATATTAATTTTAGTGTTAAACAAGGAGAAATTGTTGTTGTTTGTGGACCTTCTGGTTCAGGAAAATCAACCCTTATTCGCTGTATAAATGGATTAGAAGATATTGATGATGGAGAGATTATCGTTGATGATATTAACATTCATCAAAGTAAAAAAAACCTCAAAGAGATTCGAAGTGAAGTGGGAATGGTATTCCAACACTTTAATCTTTTTCCCCACTTAACTATTCTAGAAAATATTACTTTAGCACAAACATTAGTTAAAAAAATCTCAAAAAAAGATGCCGAACATATTGCCATAGGATTACTTGAGAAAGTAAAACTACAAGATAAAGCTTACTCTTACCCTGCAGATTTAAGTGGGGGACAAAAACAACGAGTCGCCATTGCAAGAAGTTTAGCAATGAAACCAAAAGTGCTTCTATTTGACGAGCCAACTTCAGCCCTAGATCCTGAAACAATTGGGGATGTTTTATCTGTTATGCAAGATTTAGCACGTGAAAACTATACCTTAGTATGTGTAACTCACGAAATGGGTTTTGCAAAAGAAGTAGGTGACCGTATTATTTTTATGGATGAAGGCGTTATTGTTGAAGAAAATACTCCAGAAGGTTTCTTTAACAATCCACAATCAGACAGAGCAAAAAAATTCTTAAATGAAATTTTAGTGCACTAAAAAATCAATCTTTACATTAAACAAGGAGAAACAATGAAAAAAATCGTTTTAGCATTAGCAGTGCTTTTTACATCATCACTTTTTGCTGATGATATCAATCTATGGAAAAAATCAACGCTTAACAAAATTTTAGAGCGTGGAGAGATGCAAGTTTGTATGGAACCTGGATACATGCCTTTTGAAATGAAAGACAAAAAAGGTCGAATCATTGGATACGATGTAGACATGGCAAAAAAAATGGCAAAAGAGATGGGAGTAAAAGTTAAGTTTCTTCCTACAGCTTGGGATGGAATCATCGCAGCACTAGTTACGGGTAAATGTGATATTATTATGTCAGGTATGACAATTACTCAACAAAGAAACCTAAAAGTTAACTTTGCAAACCCTTACATAGTTGTTGGTCAAACAATTATGATGACAAAAGATTTAAAAGGTAAAGCATTTAATGCTAAAGATTTAGATAAACCTGAGTATACAATTGCTACAAAACTTGGTGTTACAGGTGAAATTGCAACACGAAAATTCTTCAAAAAAGCAAAAATCGTAACCTTTGAAACAGAAGCTGATGCGGCTAGTGAAGTACTAAATGGACGAGCTGATGCAATGGTTTATGACCAACCTTACAACGTACTATTTATGTCGGATAAAGGAAAGGGTAAACTCGTTCACTTAGATACGCCATTAACTTATGAGCCATTAGGATGGGCAATTAGAAAAGGTGACCCAGATTTCCTTAACTGGCTAAACAACTTCTTACGACAAATGAAAGAAGATAAAGTTGTTAACTTCCACGATAATCTTTATAAAAAGTGGTTACAAGACACTAAATGGCTGAAAAGAGTTCAATAATGAGAAGAAAGAAGTCAGTTTCTTTCGCACAAAATAAAACCATCGGGCATTTTATTGCCCTTGGTTTTTATCTAGCGTTAGGATATTTTTTATATTTAGCAGCATCCAACATGAACTATGTTTGGAAATGGAATTCGATTCCAAAATATTTTGCATACGAAAAAACAATTGATGTTGAAGCGCCAGTCAATGGAGTATTTGCAGAAGAGAATGGAAAATATTTTGTAATTACTGCGGATAATGAAAAAGAGCCTTTAGAAGCATTAACACCTAAATACTCTTTTGAATATGAAATTGGCGAAGAGGTTTATGAAGGTGACGTTTTAGCTTCTATAACAGAAATGAAAGCAGGTCCAATGCTACATGGTATTTGGATTACCATAAAAATATCTGTCCTTGCAGCCTTGCTAACCTTTGTTATTGGGGTTATCTTAGCTTTTATGAAGCTCTCTTCTTATCAATTTCTCAAAGATATTGCCTCGGTCTATATTGCTGTTATTAGAGGTACACCACTACTTGTACAAATTTTCTTATTCTATTTTATTGTTGCTAATATTTTTGAGCTTGAACGATTTGTAGCAGGTGTATTATCACTAGGTATCTTCTTTGGTGCGTATATGGCTGAGATTTTACGAGGGGCAATTCAATCAATCGATAAGGGTCAAGTTGAAGCAGCACAATCCCTAGGGATGTCATATTTTCAAACCATGCGACATATCATCTTACCACAAGCATTTAAAAGAGCTTTACCAACATTAGTTGGGGAGATGATTGCTCTTGTAAAAGACTCTTCATTAGTTTCGGTTATTTCAATTACTGATTTAACAAAAGTAGGAAGAGAAATTGTTGCAAATACCTTCTCTCCCTTTGAAACCTGGATTGTGGTTGCGCTTATGTATCTTTGTATTACCTTTTCATTGTCTTACTTAGGACATGTCTTAGAGAAAAAAATGCAAGCTAAAGGTGGAATGAGCTAATCATGTCCGCTTTTTTTGATCTGTTATTGCAAAACTCTATCACGTTTTTTGCGATAATGGACCCCATTGGGATTAGTGCACTTGTTCTGTCATTAGTTAGTGCAAATGTTACAAAACAAGAGATGAATCAAGTTGCTTCTAAAGCAACTCTTACTATTATCATTGCTTTTTTTGTTGTTTTAATTGGGGGAGATTTTATTCTCAAACTTTTTGGTATTGATCAACACTCACTAAAAGTTATGGGTGGTATTGTTCTTATTTTAACTGCCTTACAAATGATTACAGGTGGTAAAAAAAATAAAAAGCAAACTAAGGAAGAACAAGAAGAAGCAAAAGAGCAAGAAGACTTATCCGTTATTCCTATTGGTATTCCAATTACTTTTGGTCCTGGACTTTTTACAACCATTATTATTTTTAAACAAGAATCACATACGTTTACTGATATGACAGCGCTCATACTAGCTTTTTTAATTAATGCCTTGATTATTTATTTAGCTTTTAAAAATTCAATCTATATTAAACAATACCTTGGAATTACAGGACAAAATATTATTACTAAACTTATGGGACTTATAGTTGGAGCAATTGCGGTACAATTTATCGTAAGTGGAATTGTTAATTTAGCAAAAGGATACCTCTAGTGGCATTAGAAATTTTTGTAAAAGGGTTCATTGTATCTCTATCGCTTATTGTTGCGATTGGTGCACAAAATGCTTATATTCTAAAACTAGGGTTATTAAAACAGCATGTTTTAAAAGCAACGCTCTTTTGTATTACTATTGACTCTATTTTAATTGCTGCTGGCGTTTTTGGTGTAGGCTATTTTATTGAAGGGAATCAAACCCTTATTAATGGAATTGCCATCTTTGGTATGGTTTTTTTAATAGGTTATGCACTACTTTCATTTAAAGCAGCACTGAAAAATGAATCATTAAAAATTGATGATGAGATAAAAACGAATCCAATTAAACAAGTACTTACCCTACTTGCAATGTTTACATTTTTAAACCCGCATGTCTATCTTGATACTATTTTACTTATTGGTGGTATTGGAGCCAATGTAGAAAATACTTACCAAATCTATTTTGTAATTGGAGCTAGTAGTGCATCTGCATTTTGGTTTTTATCTTTAGGATATGGAGCAAGACTTCTTATTCCTCTATTTAAAAAACCAATCACATGGAAAATACTTGATATTAGTATAGGGATACTTATGCTTGTTATTGCCTATTCACTCATAGATTTAATCAAATAGTCGTTATAATCGCGAAAATAATTAACCCATTATAAAAGGATTGTGATGGAATTCACACTTGAAGCAACCAGAGGAAAAGCTCGGGCTGCTACTATAAAAACAGCCCATAGTACTATTCAAACGCCAGTTTTTATGCCTGTTGGTACCCAAGGGACAGTCAAAACTCTTGATGCAAACGATATGCTAAGTCTTGGCGCACAAATTATTTTAGGAAATACTTATCATTTATATTTACGACCAGGAAGCAAACTCATTAAAAAATTTGGTGGACTTCATGGATTTTCAAAATTTCCTAAATCCTTTTTAACAGACTCAGGAGGTTTCCAAGCTTTCTCACTATCAGATAACTCCAAACCTGATGAAAAAGGAATTATGTTTAAATCCCATATTGATGGAAGTAAACACTACTTTACCCCACAATCAGTTTTAGATACCCAGTATGATTTAGGCAGTGACATCATGATGATTTTAGATGATTTAGTTGCCTTACCAAACACAGATGAACGCATTCAAACTTCAATTGAAAGAACAACAAAATGGGCACAAGAAGCCATAGCATACCATAAAGAACAACAACAAAAAGGTATTGGAATTAATCAAAATATCTTTGCCATTATTCAAGGGGGTACCAATAAAAAGTTTCGTCAAATGAGTGCAGAACAACTCTGTTCCCTTACTGATTATGATGGTTTTGCAATTGGAGGACTTAGTGTTGGTGAACCTAACCAAGATATGTACGATACGGTTGATTGGACCACCCAATTTATGCCTGAAGATAAACCCCGTTATCTTATGGGAGTTGGGCTTCCTGAGGATTTAATCGAAAACATTGATAGGGGTGTGGATATGTTTGATTGTGTTATGCCAACACGAAATGCACGAAACGGAACACTTTTTACAAGTTTTGGACGTCTCAATATTCGAGGGGCTAAGTTCAAAGATGATGCAAAACCAATTGATGAAGAGTGCAGTTGTTATACCTGCCAAAACTTTACACGTGCTTATTTAAATCATCTCTATCGAGCAGGAGAAATGACCTATTTTAGATTAGCAAGTTTGCATAATATTCACTACTATTTAAATTTGATGAAAGAAGCACGAGAGGCTATATTAGAAGATCGTTGGGAAAATTTTAAAAAGACCTTTTATGAAAAACGTTCTTAATCAATCATAGTGAAGAG